>JAFDDL010000465.1 GCA_019310865.1 Deltaproteobacteria bacterium
TTGCCTGATCAGGCGCATCGGTCGGCCTTCGGCCACCACCTTTTCAGCAAAAGCCACAGCCCCTTGGGTTAAATCCCCGGTTACAATCTCATCGATCAACCCGGATGCAAGGGCGTCCTCACTACCGATGGGATTTCCGATGACAATCATTTCCAAAGCCTTTTCCGGACCCACGACTCGGGGCAGTCTCTGGGTTCCGCCCCCACCGGGCAGAAGTCCGAGCTTGACTTCGGGCAACCCAAATTTTGCCGAAGAAACCGCCACGCGCATGTGACAAGTCAGGGCAACCTCCAGTCCACCTCCCAATGCAGTGCCGTGAATGGCTGCAATAACCGGTTTACCGGCTCCCTCGATGGTATCATATATTTCCAAATGCCCACGACCCCGAGGTGGTTTTCCGAATTCCATAATATCCGCACCGGCGATAAAAGTGCGCCCCGCACAGACGATCACCACGGCATCAACTGTCTCATCGCCGATGGTCTGCTTCAAGCCATCATAAAGCCCATCTCGAACGCCGAAACTCAGCGCGTTCACCGGTGGATTGTTAACGGTTAGGACTGCGATGCGCCCATGCTTTTCCAAATCGACCATATCTGTCATTGCAACCATTTCAATACCTCCATTAAATAAAAAAAGTTCTCAGTGCTGAGTGCTATGTGCTCGGTTATCCGTAAATGATCTCAACCGAAAGTCAAAAAGGTTAAGCGTTCAACAGCAACCTGCAAATATCATCCCCCACTTCGTGGGTTTTACTGGAGCCGCCCAAGTCGGCGGTCCGGATCTTCCCCTCGGTCAGATTGCCGATCAGCGCCTGCTGAAAATCTTTTGCCGCCGCTTCTTCGCCGAGATGTTCCAGCATCATGCGCACGGATTCAATGGCGGCCAAGGGATTGTCATCTTTATCTCACATACCCTGTGGCATGAAAACCGCAGGATTTTCGTTTAATGAGCCGGGTCTCCATAATCACCTGGTTCACCATCGCCGAATCGGAGTCGGAAAGCTCAATTTTATTAATCAGAATCTCAGCGCCCGTTGCACCCATTTGATACGGATTGCTCTTGATGGTCGTCAGATCGACACCAGCCAGGGAGGCCATCTCAATATCGTCGACGCCCATTAACGCGATATCTTCCGGGATTCGTAAATTTTCGTTTAAAATCGCCTCCCGCACCCCCATGGCCATGTAATCGTCCTGGGCGAAGAACGCCGTGGGACGATTTTTCATGGCCAGTAGCGCTTTGGCTGCCTCTTGGGCGCGCTGCCGGACAAAGTCACAGGCCACAACCAGCTGGGAATCGGTGTCCATTCCAAAATCATTTAATGCCTGTTTGGATGCTTCAACCCGAATTGCAGTAGTGGAGGCCTTTATCGTACCGGTGATCAAGGCGATGCGGTCGTGGCCCAGTCGGTACAAATGCGCCACTCCCTGGTATCCGCAGGCATGATCGTCCACAACCACATAATCGATCCGGTTTTTCAAAGCCGGATCCATGGAAAATCGACTCACCAAAACCAGGGGGAACTTTGCTTCCGCCAGCGGTCCGATATTCGGGTCATCACTGGTCGCCGTGGTAATAATAACGCCGTCGACCCCCCTGGCCCGCAGCATGTCGATGGATTTTTTTTCTTTGTCAAGGCAGCCGCCGATGTTGGATACCAACAGGCTGTAACCATGCTCTGCGGCCTTTTCCTCGATGCCCAGCGCCATTTCGGGATAAAAGGGGTCGGCGATGTTATTCATGACCAGGCCGATGGTCTGTGTTCGATTGCTGACCAGGCTCTTGGCAGCCAAATTGGGCTGATAGTCGAGCTTTTCCGCGATTTTCAGGATTCGTTTTCGGGTTTTTTCACTCACGCCCCCACGTTTGTTCAGCGCCATGGAAACAGCGGTCGTGGATACCCCGGCCTGGCCGGCAATGTCTTTTATGGTTGCCTTATGCATCTTAAAGATCTTATTTAGTGCCCATCCATAAATGGCTAATTTTCTCGATTTCTGGATGGACATTATTTATTGAGCGATTTCCTTCAGTCCCTGTTCTATAATGGAAAGCCCCTTTTCCAGCTGATCATCGGTGATGACAACCGGGATCAAGGTGCGAATGACATGCCCGTAAGTCCCGCAATGGAGAATAATCAGACCGTTATCCCGGCAGTAGGCGACCAGCTGTGCCACTTTTTCCGCGGACGGCTTTCGATCCGGACCTTCCACCAGCTCGATGCCCAACATGGCGCCCTTTCCCTTTATTTCACCCAAGATGTCAAATTCGCCTTGCCATTTCTCAAACCGTGCTTGAAGCTTTTGCCCCAATACAACCGATTTTTCGAGCAAATGATCCGTTTCATAGGCATCAAAGACAGCCAGGGCTGCGGCACAAGCAACGGGATTGCCGCCATAGGTGCCCCCCAGGCCCCAGGGATGCACGGCGTCCATAATCTCAGCCTTTCCCACCACGGCAGCCAGAGGCAAACCGGCAGCCACGCTTTTTCCGACCGTCATCAGGTCCGGCTCCACGCCCCAGTGTTCAATGGCGAACATTTTACCGGTGCGGCCCATGCCGGTCTGTATCTCGTCTGCCACAAACACAATGCCGTTGTCACGGCAGATCTTGGCAAGTTCCTGGAAATAATCCGCCGGCGGGGCAATGAAACCGCCCTCGCCCTGCACCGGTTCAACGACAACCGCTGCCACTGCTTCCGGATTGACATGCTTGATGAAAAAATCATTGAGTTTATCCGCACCCAGAACGTCACCATAGGGCATTCGGTAAACTTCCGGGGCAAATGGCCCGAAATTCAATTTATAGGGTTTCACCTTGCTGGTCATGGTCATGGTCAGCAAGGTCCGGCCATGATAGGCGTTTTCAAACACGACAACGGCGGGTCGTTTGGTGTAGCTGCGGGCGATTTTCACGGCATTCTCGACGGCCTCGGCACCGCTGCTGAGCATCACAACTTTTTTATCAAAATCGCCGGGGGTCGCCTGGCATAATTTTTCTGCCAGTGTAACGGCCGGCTCATAGGGATTGAGCATCAAACAGGTGTGGGTCAGTTTTTCGGCCTGGGTTTTTATGGCCGCCACAACCTTAGGGTGGCTGTGCCCGACGCTCATGGCACCGATCCCCCCCACAAAATCGATGTATTCCCGGCCTTCCACGTCACGAAGGATCGCCCCCTGTCCGGACTCGATAAAAACCTCCGCCGCGCACCCGACGCCGCTTGAAAAATTTGCTTGTCTTCTTTCTGCCAATTGTGAATTTGTTTTCTGACCCATGGATTACCTCCCATTATTTATATGATGTCATGTTAACGCATTTTGGTTTCTGGTCATGAGGGTAAATCAACCCTTTCTACTTTTACGTTTAATAAAATAATGATGCACCTTTGATAAACATTTTGATAACGAAATAAACTTAATATGTCAATAAGTTTTATGATAATTCCAAATAATAAATATTTATTTATATTATTTTCAATATTTTAAATAAGATTAATCGTTTCACTAAATTCAATTTATGATTTACAAGTCCCGGTGTATTCTCTGAGGCCCATGACCACAACTTTTTGCCGAACAGATCGATCCCCCTGATATTACGAATTTTATGGCTTTATAGCGATGTTTTGGTATGGAAAATAGATCGTCAGTTGAATTTTCACTTGACAAATCGCCCTGGCTTACGCTACAAAACTTAAACGTTTAAGTTCTATATTTCTATAATAAAGGAGCCGATCATGCATGGACAATATGGCAGAATTTTAATGATCAATTTATCTGAAAAAAAATTTTGGACTGAATCGCTGGATGAATCCCTATACGAGCAATATCTGGGAGGAAAGGGGCTTGCCTCCTATCTTCTATACAAACTCAATCCCCCGGGT
>JAFDDL010000466.1 GCA_019310865.1 Deltaproteobacteria bacterium
GTCAAGACCAATGTGGATCCCTGTATATAATGGTCGGTATGGACTGTCCCGGAATTGGGAATTCGGGGACATTACTTATCTTTATAGACCATGTCACTAAGCAGATAAATATTCGCCAATTCCAATGGGTACTTCGATCGGGAAAGGTGGGATTACTTCGTGCGTCATCTCCTGGGCAAAGAATCGCCGGCGGGCTACATTTTTACGACGCCATCCTATTTGATATCCCCTCCCGTCTATCCAGTTGCCGAAAAGGTACTGAAATAGCGATCGAAAACTTATCACTCGGTAGAAACGATACGAGCTTAAAGGATGCACCATGGCCAGACCACAAAACCGACATGTAGAAGGGCTTGACAGTGCCTAAAAAATGTAATACTTTTCAAATTAAGTATTACATAATGCAAAATGTGGGGTATGGTAATGCAAACAGTATCTAAGATTACATCGAAGGGTCAGGTGACAATTCCCAAAAAAATCAGAGACAGCTTGAAAGTGGCACCCGGTGATTACGTTCAGTTTGTAATTGTAGGAGATACAATTGTCCTGAAGCCTTCAAAAACACTCTTGGATTTTAAGGGGTATATCAAAACCGATCGAAAAATAGACGATTGGGAGAAAGTGAGAAAAGAGGCAAAAAAAGCTGTTGCCAAAAAAGTCCTGGATAACCTGAAATGACTTTATCCCCCTGCTTTGTTGATACGAATGTTTTTGTGAGATATTTGACTGCCGACGATGCCAAAAAAGCCAAGGCCGTTGAAAAGCTTCTGATCAGGGCCGGAAAAGGCGAGATTCGCCTCGTGACATCACCAATAGTTATAGCCGAGCTGGTGTGGGTTTTAGAATCGTTTTACAAACTTGACCGCGCCGATATTGCCGAGCTCCTGGAAGCCATATTAAATACCATCGGGCTGAAGGTGGATAACTCGGAGACAGTCATAACAGCCTTGGCAATTTATCAGAATGATAGTATCGATTATGTCGATGCATATATCATAGCACACCTACGCCTCAGAGAAATCAGCACACTCTATTCATACGATAAAAAGCACTTGTCGATATTTTCGGATATCAAGCGGGTAGAGCCTTAATATATTGTTTTTTCTGGAAAAAAAATTCCTATCTCTATAAATTCGGGTGATGAATAGATGAATACAGCACGGAAACGACCTGTTAACTACTCAAACATCATTATTGCATCCTGTTTCAGTATCCAGGCAATCGGAATCGGTGTATATGTTTCATTCGGCGTGTTTTTCAATCCCCTGATGTCTGAATTCGGATGGCCAAGAGCCGTTATTCCGGGTGCATCTTCCATTGCATTTTTTATTTCAGGCATATTTGCCATTTATGTCGGGCGACTGAATGATCGCATCGGGCCGAAAATTATCATGACGGTCACAGCCGTTTTCCTTGGCATTGGATGTATGTTGATGTCCGCATTGAATTCCGTTTGGCAGCTTTATCTGTTTTTCGGGCTTGTTTTCGGTATGGGTTTCAGTTCGATTGATGTGATCGCCCTGACGACCGTTGCAAGATGCTTTCCGGCAAAAAGAGGGATGATCATAGGGATCGTTAAAGTCGGTACCGGTGCGGGACAATTGGTTATTCCGCTTCTGGCAAGCTGGCTTATCGCGGGTTATGGTTGGCGAAATGCCTATCTGGTATTGGGCGCCGCGTCCCTGATCCTACTGTTTGCCGTTGCACAGCTGTTAAAAAGGGATACAGGCGAGTTGCCGCATAATTTAAAATCAAAAAATCCAACGTCCGGTTTACCCCCAACAGGCCCTAACCTTTCATTTTCCCAGGCGGCGAAAACCCGCCAGTTGTGGATGATTTGCACCATAAATCTCATGATCCTTTCCGGCCTGATGAGCGTAATTGTTCACGTTGTTGCTTATGGCAGGGATATGGGTGTTTCAGCGCACAAAGCCGCCGGGGTTCTATCGACCATCGGCGGTGTCAGCATGGTCGGCAGGTTTATGACAGGGATGATCATCGACCGAATCGGGTGCAAACGGTCAATGGTCGTTTCCCTCTGGATTCTTTTAGCGGGTCTTTTTTGGCTGCAAAGCGCAGACATGCCCTGGAAACTCTATATTTTTGCCTGCATATACGGCCTTGCCCACGGCGGTTTCTTTACGGTTATCTCTCCGATTGTGGCCGAACTTTTCGGAATCGTCTCTCATGGTGCCCTCTTTGGCCTGGTCGTGTTCTTCGGGACTACCGGCGGTGCCATTGGTCCGATCATCACCGGATATCTTTTTGATATCAGCGGCAGCTACCATCTGCCTTTCCGGCTGATTTTGCTTTTCAGCGCTTTTGGGTTGGCGCTCCTGTTTTTCTTAAAGCCCGTTAACCAGAGAGGGGTCGCATCTTAATTATTAATTATTCAGCAGCAATAGTTAATAATTAAGATGCGACCCCCTTCCGATTAAGCCTGCGGGTCAGTGGCCCACCCTTTCGCCACGCCCAGCAGGTGTCGAAGAGGTATTTTTCATTATCCAGTGGTGGTTTCTCGCTTTCGTGAGGCGTTCGGGTCTCGAATATCCAATATCCCTGGACGGCCGCCGGCGCCATGGCAAGCAGCAGCGTTGTCAAATGGACGCAGCCCTTTACCCCGCCGGCAAGTTTTTTTACCTTTGACGTAAAACCCGGAGCGATTTTCAGCCCCTTGATTTCATCCAGGCTGCTTTCCATTTCCCTGCAGATCGCACCATGGGGCACGCCCGGGATTTCGACGCGAATATCCTTGATTTTCAGTTCAGCGCCTTCGATCAGCAATTGAATCTGCATGTGGTGGAAAATAGCCGGCTCCTGGGATTTACCGGGTATTTCATAAGTCGTCACCGAATTTCCTTCTTTCAATTCGCCGACGATCAGCATATGCTTCTCGTCGACCACGTAGCTGGAAATGTCCAGGTTGCGATTGTGTATCTTTTCAAGATCATTTACTTCCATAAATTCCATTGAATTCTCCTTTCTTTCCAATACGCTATGCCATAATTTTGGGTTTGTAAACCCCTTTTGAGCAACGTGCGATGCATGATTCAGGCCCGATAGCATTTAATTTTCTGTATCTTATGTTTTTGTTGACATAACCCATAGAGATGCTATCCTTACATAAAAGTAAGGAGCCAAAGATGATAGTGAGTAAAATAACATCGAAAGGTCAGGTTACGATACCTAAAAAAATTAGAGAGTTTTTAAAGGTTGGCATTTCCGACAAGATTGAATTCACTCCGCTTGAGAAGGGAAAGGTGCTGCTCTCAATCGAACAAAAACCAGCCAAAGCGCTTTTTGGTATGCTAAGACACCGGAAACAATCTAAACCGGTTTCGGTACTGGAAATGGAATCTGCAATCCGGAAACGGCGCCGGGAAACTTTGTGATGATTGCCTTTGACACCAATGCGCTTGTTCGAATGCTGGTTGAAGACGACCCGGACCAGGCAAAAATAGTTGATGATGTTGTTACCCTGGTTGAAAAAAACTCCGGCCAGATTATCATATTGACCGAGGTGTTAATAGAGACAGTATGGGTTCTTGAATCCGTATACCATTGCACACGAAAGGAAATTTATCAGTTTCTTGAAGCCCTTATTTCAACGTCTGCTTTTACCTTTGGCGAAGCTTCAGTTATAAGAACCGCCATATCTCAATACAGGCGGGGTGGGGATTTCGCAGATCTCGTCATCGTCAACCAGGCAAGGCGGCTGCAGGCAAAAAAGCTTGTCAGTTTTGACAAGAAACTACAGAAAAGATTTCCCGGCTACGTCGTGGATTCCATTAAAGTCGATGTGGATCTTTAACCAAATCCAACCACAGTCCCAATCGGAAATAATTGCCAATTAACATCCGTCAGTCTTCACAGGCTTTAATCCGTCCAGTCCAGGACGACCTTGCCGGATTTGCCGGATCGCATGATCTCAAAGCCCTTCTGGAAATCCATTGCGGAAAGTCGGTGGGTGATGACCGGTTCGATGGAAAGGCCCGCCTGGAGCATGCTGATTGATTTCACCAGGCTGCTTTCCATTTCCCGGCAGATCCTTTGGCAATGCAAGGACTCTGCTCCAATGAAACATGCGCATGATATGTGTCAAAAAAATCCTTCAAATTATTGCATTAAAGCCCAAGATAGGTTATTTAGGCTTTAAGTATAAAATCCTAACTGATACAAACCACGACAACGCTAATTGGGGTGCGATATGGAGCGTTCAAATCAAGAAAGGGCATACGAGAAGTTTCAGGAATGGTTTCAGACTGATGAGGCTTGCCGAGCGCATCTTTTCAGCGTCCGTTGGCCGGACGGATTTGTATGCCCAGCCTGTGGTAACAACCACTTCTACGATGTCCCGAAACGGAAAAAACTGCAATGTAAAGCATGTGGCCACCAGACATCAGTGACGGCCGATACAGAGATGCATCGTACACGGACATCTTTAACTTTATGGTTTTGGGGTATCTATTGGGTGGCAAACGGCCTATCATCTGCCACTGAACTATCTGAAAAATTGAACTTCAGCTATATTACAGCGCTCAGGATGTTAAAAAAAATTAAACTGGGC
>JAFDDL010000467.1 GCA_019310865.1 Deltaproteobacteria bacterium
CGCTACCGTCATCGGAGTTGATATAAATGAAGAAGCGCTCAGAGTGGCCAGAAAGACGCTTGGAAACCAGTATGTGTCTAGGCCCTGCGATGTGACAAAATCACAGCACATTGTTGATCTGTTTGAATATGTAGATGGAACTTTCGGAAAGCTGGACATACTTGTGAACAACGCAGCCGGTGTTAGGCTTATGGACTTTCAGGACATAGAGGAAGAGGATTTCTCTTTTCATTTTGACTTGCTTCTTAAAGGCCCCATCCTGCTTGTAAAGTATTTTTCGTCCTTGCTATACAAAACTGCGAACCCATCCATAGTAAATATTGGATCAGTCGCCTCTCTGATTCTTGCACCTAAACATTTACTCTACTCCCTTGCAAAAGGTGCTTTGGAGAGATTTACTCACCAGTTGGCTCGAGACCTGCCTGGGATTAGATCCAATTGTATATTGCCGGCGGCAATTGAGACTCCCATTTTGAAGGCCTATGGTGAAGAAAATGTACAAACAATGATCAAGACTTTGTCAGAGAAGTTGCCCTGTAGGCGCTTCGGCAAACCCGAAGATATCGCCAACTGTATACTCTTTCTGAGTTCCGAAAAAGCGTCCTTCATAAGTGGCACATCTATCGTTGTTGACGGAGGCTTATCACGAACAGCTGAATTTGGTATATGAATATCCTGTCCCTCGCAAAAAGGTGTTCCATATTGAAATTATTGACTTTTTATGTTGCGAACCAAAGCATTCATCCATAATGAAGATGACATTTAAACTGACGCATCAAATGTTTTTTCAGCCCTGCCGTCTTTGGATGTATAGATTACCTTGGCCATTTATTGATGATTGCCTTTGCGGGGATTAAACCGGTGGCGGCAGCCGACACGATGTTTCCCGCAACTCCGGGGCCGTCGCCTGCTACATACATGCCCTTTACCTTTGTTTCAAGATCCGGTGTGGTTTTAATCTGTGTGGCAAAGAACTTGATTTCCGGTGCATACAATAGGGTTTCATCGTTGGATACCCCCGGAACCACCAGGTTCAGTTTTTCCAGGCCTTCGGTCAGGTTGGTCATGATACGCTCGGGAAGCGCCATGGCAATGTCGCCGCAAATGACACTGGTCAGGGTTGGCTGAATGTAGCCTTTTAATACCCGCGGCCAGGTGCTTCGCCGACCGCGTTTCAGGTCTCCGAATCGCTGCAGAATCGGCTTGCCGCCACCGATCAGGGATGCCAGATTGCCGATTGCCTCACCGTATGCCTGATTGTCGGTTACCGGTTCGGTCAATACGACTTTGGACAGGAAGGCAAAGTTCGTGTTTTCGGATTTTTTCCCACGATAGGCGTGGCCGTTTACGCACACGAAGGATCGATAGTTTTCCAGGCTGACATAACCCCCGTAGTTGGTGCAGAAGGTGCGTGTGGAATCATCGTATTTCTGGGTCTGGATAAAAAAGGTCGGATCGTAAATCACATCGCATAGATCCTTCATGATGTCATTGTGGACTTCCACCCGAACCCCGACTTCGATCCCGCGATGCTGGCGATCGATTCCGTATTTTTCAGCCAGCCGGCTGACCCAGTCGGCGCCCACACGACCCGGTGCCAGAATCACATTGCGGGTCAAGTAGGTTTCCCGATCGGTTATGACGCCGGTTACGCGATCGTTTTTGATCAGCAGATCGGTGGCCGCCTCGGCCGTATGGATCGTGACCCCCATATCCATAATATGATTGTGCATGGTGGCAATATGGCCGGGCAAGTGGTCTGAACCGAGGTGCTTTTGGCGAATGATGAGCAGGTCGATGCCGTAACGCTTTGCCATTTTTCGAATATTTTTTGCAGCGGCCATGTCCGTGGGATACGCGGGGCCGTCCATGCCGAACTGGTTGAAAATGTCTTCGGTCTCATCGATGAGGGCTGCCGCCTCGGTCGGGGGAAGAAATTGGGTCAGATCGGTTTTGCCCAACTTGTGGATGAAATTGAGCTTTCCGTCTGAATAGAGCCCCGCGCCGCCGATGCCGCTGAGGATATTGCAGGGAGAACAGTTTCGACACGACTGCTCTTCGTTGATGGGGCATATGCGCTTTTCGGGCGGCAGGCCCTGTTCGATCAGCAGAACCTTCAGGCTCGAGTGCTTTGCCAGATAATAGGCCGCCGTGAGGCCTGCCGGGCCCCCGCCGACGATGATAACATCCCAGGTCGACGGTTTGCTATGGGATTGTGAGTGTGTCATGTTTTCACTTTATCATTTTATCGGTTTAAAATCACTTGCCCGTAACACGATGAAAAAAATCGAAAGTGTCACGGCGGGATTTGGCTCAGTATATTTTCAGCCCACTTCGGTAATGGGTCAATTGTCCATTTTCGCATTCCCTTAGTCACAATAGCTACCTGCTGGTAGGGATCGGATCGATAGGAATTATTTAAAAGCCTGGCTTCATCCACCAGCGGAAGCACTGCCGAAACATTCATAATGGTACGAGGTATGCGCTTGTGAATCTTGCCTGTAGGCACATCATGTCCCCCCTCGGTAACACGCTGCCGGACCCGTGCTTCATTTAATCCGGTAGTGTCGAGATGGATATAGACGAGAATCACTTCATATCCAAGCGCCTTTGCCTTGGCAACAAAATCTATCTTCGATACGTGTGAAAAGACTGTTTCATAACAGAATGATATGCCTTTATAAATAAAGTCATCCCGTAGACGGTCAGCCAAATAAGCAGCCTTGTAGCCGAGTTTTTCAGTGTTTTCAGGGTCGATTTCTTTGGCAATCAAGTCTGCGCTTATGAGTTTGATACCTCGTGGCGCTAAAAATAAACGATGGAAGGTGGATTTGCCCGCCCCATTGCCGCCGGCCAATAGCCAGAGCTGTTTATGTGTCATCCTTGAGCCTTGAATTCCCCGATTTGAAATTTTCCGGTCTGTCGTCTTCCGGTGGCGGTGTCGACTCTATCGATTAGGCCCGGCCGGCTGAGACTGGCCTCGTAATAGAGCGCGGGCGTCGTCACTTTTTTCGCAAGTTCGCCCTTTTGTCGGCTGTTTTCAAGGGAATCAAAGACATCGTTTGCTTTTGCGGTCGTCGAGGCCACGGGTTCCACGATTATCTTCTTGAACCCCTGGATAATAGCGAAGACATCGTCGAGCGGTAACAGGCGCTCCACTATCTTACCCAGCTCGGCCCAATGCTCGATCTGCTTTGGAACGGATCGTTTTTGAATCTCGCTTTCTTTCTCGGCGGCTTCAACAATTGCCTTGCTTAATCTCATGGGACTGACCATATCGGATCCTCATAATTTATGCAGCATTTTGATACATATATAGCAATACGCTTCATTATTGTCAAGGATTTTCCGAGACGATATCGAATCCGGATCCTCTGTGGTTTTAATCTGTGTGGCAAAGTTCGTGTTTTCGGATTTTTCCCCACGATAGGCGTGGCCGTTTACGCACACGAAGGATCGATAGTTTTCAAGGCTGACATAACCATTGAATCCATCGTCAATAACAAGATGCCCCACGTCGCCGTGGGAGGTCCCGGTATTTCTCAGAGACTGTACCGCATGCATACGCTCATATATCATGACAATTAGGTGAAGAAGGCACTATCGCAAGAATTTCGTAGGATTATGTGCTTGGTGAGATTATATAGAAAGCGCTGGATTTTACGGTAATTTTTTAGTTGATCTTTGGTAGGCAAGCACAGGTGGGTGCACCGCAAGCGAACGAATATCAAATTGCTGTATTAGACCTCCCAGGCTTTTTCCCAGATATTTCTGATACACCCTTTTCAAAGGATATTGCATTTCGGTCTCAGATGAATTAAAGTCCTTAAATCTTGAAATATAAGCCTTTTACCCTCATGCTTAT
>JAFDDL010000468.1 GCA_019310865.1 Deltaproteobacteria bacterium
ACGAACCGGAGACCTGGGATGGGTTGGTTCCACGGTTGATGAGGAGGGATGATGATAAAGTTATCAAGGGGCTCGAATTTGCAGGCGGATACGAAGCTTTGTGTCATGGTTGCAGGGCTTCGTGGTTGACAGGGGAAATTGCAGGTTTAAGGACAAGAAAAAAAAAAAAAAAGGAGGGCGGAATATGAGTAAAAAAAAGCTGAAGGTCAAGATCAAACCTCTAGGAATTTTGGACTTGATGGCTTTCAAAAACCTGGTTTCCAATAGAGAAAAAGTAATGGCGAGTGGATCGAATGCGCGATTGAAAGTCGATCCGATGAACAAACTGGCACGAAAGCTTCACCCGGACAGACAATATCTCGTGATTGGTAATGTCAAAAAAGAGACCAAAAGCACCCGTACCTTTCGTCTAATTGCAGATCCTGAAAGTGAAACCAAGAGCCTGGCTAATTTCCGGGCTGGACAGTATTTAAGTATAAAAGCTGAGGTCGACGGCGTAGCCACATCGAGACCTTATTCACTCTCATCCGCGCCATCTGATTTGTTGAAAAACGGGTATTACGAGATTACCGTCAAAAAGGTTGCAAACGGATTTATGACGGACCATATGTGGAAAAATTGGAAAGTCGGCACCAAGGTGGAGTGTTCTGATCCCACCGGATTGTTTTATTATGAACCGATCAGGGACGGAAATAATGTTGTTGGAATCGCCGGTGGTTCGGGAATTACGCCTTTTCGGTCTTTGGCGCGAGAGATGGTGAATGGAGATTCGGATTTAAGATTAACCGTGCTCTACGGCAGCAGTGACGAGAATGACATTGTATTTTACGAGGATCTAAAAAGGTTGGAAGACCTGACCAACGGCAGGTTGAAGGTTGTGAATGTCCTGAGTTGCGAAAATCCCACTTTGAAAGGATGCAAAACCGGGTTTATCTCACAGGATGTTATAAAAAAATACTCCGATCCGGCTAAAAGCGTCTATTTTCTCTGTGGACCTGAAGTCATGTACCGGTTTGCGATGAGTGAACTGGGATCCTTTAAATTAAGAAGAAAACAGATCCGCAGGGAACTGTTCAGCGGAACTGACGATGTAACAAGATTTCAGGATTTTCCAAAAGATGTTGCCGGCTGTAACTGTGAATATGGGAGGATTGAAAAAAAATATCCAGGCCAAGGCTAACGAGAATATAATGGTATCACTTGAAAAAGCAAACATAACACCACCATCCAAGTGCCGTTCCGGAGAGTGCGGATTCTGCCATTCCCACCTGATCTCCGGAGACATTTTTGTCGATCCGGATAACGATGGTAGACGGATGGCAGATAAAAAGTTCAAAGGATTTCACCCTTGTTCATCCTATCCGGTATCCGATTTGGAGATCGAGGTCCCAAGGCAATAGAGATAGTGCCATCCTTTTCCTCGATGAGATAGGTGAGCTGCCGATTATGGCCCCACCCCTTCGTCAGTGCAGGGACGATATCCCGCTCATTGCCAATTGGCTGGCGGAAAAACTCGAAACAGATCTAACAGAACAATTATCCGAGGGCAGGGGAAAAACTATGCATGCATAGGGCCAATACCGAATTTCTGCAAGCTTCCCGCTATCCTGCAGGTTGACGCCATATATGGCGCCACAAACCAAATATGGTGTTTCCCGCATTATTCCATTTTCCCTCCATATATCCTAACTATTCCCCCATACTCCATTGCTGTAAGCAGTCTGACTCATTTCTGAAACGGCCTATCACCGTTGGCATGTAAGATGCAATTATTTTAATTCAACCAGACAGTATCTGTACTGGGAAAGGAGAGTGTTTGAATGGAAACATTTCAAAAAGAATATGATGTAATCGTTGTCGGTTCCGGTCCAGGAGGAGCCACTGTTGCAAAAGAGTTGACACAACGTGGCGAGAAAGTTCTTATTCTTGAATGGGGCGATAATGCTCCGGTAAAGGGGACCTATCTACAATACCTGCCTCAACCCGGAAAGAGCCTTCTGTTCACCAATGGTTTTCTGGCCATAGTTCGAGGCATTATGACGGGTGGGAGTTCAATGATTTATTTTGCTACCGCCTTTGATCCGCCACAAGAAACGTTCAAATCATATGGTATTGATATTTCGAACGAAATCGAAGAGATTCGGAACGAACTGCCTGTTGCGCCGCTTTCCGATGAGCTGACCGGTCCGGCAGCCGTGCGAATTATGGAAAGCGCCCGGGATCTTGGTTATGACTGGAACAAACTGCCGAAATTTATTTACCAAAACGAGTGCCGGTCTAAGTGCCACAAATGTGCCTTTGGATGCCCCTATGGAGCCAAATGGAATGCTCGCATGTTTGTGGAAGAAGCGGTGGAGGACGGAGCGCAACTCATCAATGGCGCAAAAGTACGAAAAGTGCTGACCGAGAACCGAAAAGCGGTTGGAGTCGAATACCGGAAAGGCGGTCGGACGCGTAAAGTGTTTGCCTCCAAGGTCATTCTCTCGGCCGGCGGTATCGGCACGCCGACAATCTTGCGCGAAAGCGGCAACAACCGGGCGGGATACGATTTTTTCTATGATCCGTTAATTTTTGTTATGGGGACTGTAAAAGGAATCAAAGGCGGAAATGAAATCCCCATGGTCGGGGGTGTTCATATGGAAGAAGAGGGGTACCTGATGACCGACAACGCACTTCCGTGGCCAAATCACGCGCAGTTGGCCGCCATGGTGGGAAAGTTTGGCAAGATGTTTTCCACCGGCAAGACGCTTACGATAATGGTCAAGGCCAAGGATGCTCTTTCCGGCAGGCTGACGGACAAAGGCGGTGTAAAAAAGGCGTTAACTGAGGAGGATAAACGAAAACTTTTCAAAGGGTACGCACGGGCCAAAGATATTCTGGAAAACGCTGGAGCCAGGGACGTCTTTAAGAGCTGGTATGTTGCAGCACACCCTGGCGGTACGGCCAAGATTAATGAAATTGTTGACTCTGACCTGAAAACGGAACTCGAAAATCTATATGTTTGCGATTGTTCGGTCATTCCGGAAGCCTGGGGATTGCCGCCGACATTTAGCTTGCTTTGCCTTGGCAAACGGTTGGCCAAACATTTGAGCGGCGAGAAAACGTCAATAATCAAGCAGCGGGAGAACGTTTGGATTTTAAAAAACTCACCCAATTAGTCTGTCATCTTACATCAGTACGGGTCATGGTAGAGAGAATATTCCCTATGATTTCACCAACCAAAGCATAACACACTTTAAAACATAGGAGTAAAAGCGATGAGTTATGAAGGCAAGAAGGTGGTACGCGATGGTGTTACCCTCAATATACTGGATAAGGGCGAAGGTCTTCCCGTACTGTTGATCCACGGCTTCCCCGACTCCAACTACCTCTGGCGCCATCAGATCCAGGCGCTGACTAAGGCGGGTTACCGGGTGATTGCCCCGGATCTTCGCGGCTTTGGTCTCTCTGACCGGCCCGAAGGTGTTGAGCAATACCTCATCCCGGAGACTATAGCCGATATTGCTGCGATTTTGGATGAATTGGGTGTAAAGGAAAAAGCTGCATTGGTTGGTCACGATTGGGGTGCGGTTCTCTGCTGGGGAATGATTGACAGAATGCCGGAAAACTTCAGTTGTTTCTGCCCGATGTCGGTGGGACCCGCTCAGACCTATGTTAATTGCACCGATATACGCCAGAAAGAAATGAGTTGGTATATTTTGTATTTTCAAATGCAGGGCTTGCCCGAGCAAACTCTTACAGCCAACGACTGGCGGCTGTTTCGTGAATGGGTTCGTCACCACCATGAGGTGGATCACTGGCTCGAAGACTTGTCTCGCGAGGGCGCACTGACGTCAGGAATCAACTGGTATCGCGCTAATATGCAATGGTTGATGGAGGCTGGTGAGGAGGTATCACGGGTGCCGACAATGGGGTTGTGGAGCGATGGCGACGCCTATCTGGTGGAAGAGCTGGTAATGGCGGCAGGGCGTTATGTCCAGGCGGACTGGCATTATGAGCGGGTAGAGAATGCCTCACATTGGATGATGCTGGATCGGCCGGATCATGTCAACCGTTTGCTACTGAATTTCCTGAAGCAATATCACAACGAAGTTTTGCCAAAATAGGTTTGAAATACAAGTCGATTCATGTCATACATTTTTTATGTCAATACAAGTTCTTATTCTTTGCTCAACAACATTTGATGAGTATGATGGAAACAAAAAAGAAAACAGATCTATCAGATGAGGTCAAACTTGATAATCATACGCTGGAGCAACTTAGCTTTCAGCTTTCACAATCCTCCGCATTCCTGAATAACTTCCTCGACTCCTTTGCGGTCCTTGCCACTAATGAAAACGGTTTTATTACAACCGGCAACAAAACCGCTGAGAATCTCTTCCTTTTTTCAACAGAAGAATTACTCTCACGGCATATCTCGGTTCTCATGGAAGAACCGCAGGAAGACTTGGAATTCATTCCGCAGGTTGGCAGGGACGCGGGCTTGGAGATTAGCTGTAAGAAAAAAAAGGGGACTGTGTTTTCTGCCAGAGTGCGGCGTGCCAGTTTCAAATGGAAAAAGAATGAATCGTTATCCTGGCTCTTTTTCTTTGAGGACATGAAATACGAAAAGAGCATGAAACATTGGTTGTTTGAACCTCTTCAATTTGAAAAGCTTCTTTCCGAGCTTTTCGCCTCTTTCGTCCATATTCAGGATAGTGAATTCGATGACAAAATCTATTACGCACTCCAGCGGATCGTGCATGTTTTTGAAACTGATCGATGTCACTTGCTGCAATACAGATACGATACAAAAGAGTATGTGTTCACTCACTCATGGGCATCCGAAGGACTTCCTAATATTAAAATAGGCATTACCTCCGGCCCCGCGGACGTCCCCTGGATTTACACAAACTTTGCACGTTCACAGAAAATCTTTCAGTTCAATAGTATAGATGATTTGCCTGATGAAGCCGAGGTAGATAAAAAGTTCTTTCGATTGGAGCGAAATCGTTCTTAATTTTTCCAATAAATGAGAACAAATTACCTATAGGTGCATTTGCCTTGGATCAAGTTCGGTTTGAACGGACCTGGACTCCTGAACTTGTCCGACCTCTAGGTAGAGTTGCAGAAGTACTGCTGAACGTCTTATTGAAAAAGCGTTCCGAGGAAAAACTGAAACGAGCTTTTCTGGAAATAAAACAACTTAAGGACCAGCTTGAGAGTGAACGGAACTACCTTCAGGAAGAGATCCAATTGGAGCATAGCTTTGAAAATATCATCGGTCAAAGTCAGCCGCTTCAATACGCACT
>JAFDDL010000030.1 GCA_019310865.1 Deltaproteobacteria bacterium
GCTTTGGGGCGGTCATTGCTATAGTTCATTTGGGTTTTTTTTACTTGGTCATGATCGCTCATCGTTGTTATCTCCTCTATAAAGATCCTAAGGATGGGTTATTTTATTCGCTGAAAGGCCTTGAGTTGCATCATATTGCGCAACTGCATCTGGGATTGTCGCCCGCTGGCTCCCCACAGGGAAGCCGGTGGCGGCGGTTGGGTTGCCGGTTCGGGTTCAGTGTCGCCGACGGCCGCTTGCATCCCGATTGTCGCTTGCTCTTCCTGAAGATAGGCCATAACCCCTGCAATAGCGGCGGCCTGCTTCTTTTTTTTAGTCATTTTTTCACCAATGCAAATTCCGGTTTATTGGGTTCCATTTACGCTACATGGGAATATTGCCATGTTTCTTGGGCGGCCGCAGCTCCCGCTTGGTACACATGATTTCCAACGCGTCGATGAGTCGCTGCCGGGTTTCCCTGGGCTCGATGATGGCGTCGATGTAGCCACGTTCGGCGGCCCGATACGGGTTGGAAAACAGATCTTCGTATTCCTGAATCTTTTCCTTGCGCTTTTCCGCCGAATCCTCGGCGCTCTTGATCTCTTTGCGATGGATGATATTGGAGGCGCCGCCGGCGCCCATGACCGCAATTTCCGCAGTCGGCCAGGCAAACGCCATATCGGCTCCCAGGTGCCGGCTGGACATGGCGATATACGCCCCGCCGTAGTCTTTTCGGGTGATTAACAGCAGTTTGGGAACCGTGGCCTCGGAGTAGCACCAGAGCAGTTTTGCGCCGTGGCGAATGATGCCGCCCCATTCCTGCTGACTGCCGGGCAGGTAGCCGGGCACATCTGCGATGGTGAGAATGGGAATGTTGAACGCATCGCAAAACCGGATAAACCGAGTGGCTTTGTCCGATGCATTGATATCGAGACAGCCCGCCATTACCCTGGGCTGGTTGGCGATGATGCCGACGCTTCTGCCGTTCAAACGGGCAAAGCAGACCACAATGTTTTTCGCGAAGTGCTGATGCGGCTCGAAATATTCTCCATTGTCGACGATGGCGGCGATGACGTCCTTGATATCATAGGACTTGTTCGGACTATCCGGCACAACGGTATCGAGCACCGGATCCTGACGTGCCGGGTCATCGCCGGTGGCGACGATGGGCGGCTCATCCATGTTGTTGGACGGCAGGTAGGACAGCAATGTTTTCATCTGCCCGATGGTGTCCGCGTCTTTCTCGCAGGCGAATTGCGCCACGCCGCTTTTTTCATTGTGGGCCATGGCGCCGCCCAGGTCTTCAAAGGTGATTTCCTCTCCGGTGACCGATTTAATGACTTGCGGGCCGGTGATGAACATGTGGCTGGTTTTTTTCACCATGAAGATGAAGTCGGTCATGGCCGGTGAATAAACCGCGCCCCCGGCAGTGGGGCCCATGATGGCGGAAATCTGTGGAATGACGCCCGAGGCGACGGAGTTGCGATAGAAAATTTCACCGTAACCGCTCAGGGCGTCCACGCCTTCCTGAATTCGGGCGCCGCCCGAATCGTTCAGTCCCACAAACGGAACACCGGCCTTCAGGGCCATGTCCATCACCTTGCAGATCTTTTTGGCGTGCATTTCCCCCAGGCTGCCGGCCCGAGCGGTAAAATCCTGGGCAAAGGCAAAAACCGGACGCCCATCCACCAAGCCGTGCCCGGTGATGACACCATCGGAAGGGATTTCAGTTTTCTCCATGCCGAAAAACTGACACCGATGCTTAACGAACATATCGATTTCCCGAAACGTACCGGGGTCAAACAGGGTGTCGAGCCGTTCCCGGGCGGTGAGTTTCCCCTTTTCCTTATGCTTGGCCACCGCCTTCTCTCCTCCCATTTGAAGGATCTTTGCTTCCTGGTCCTTCAGCTGCTTAATCTTGTCGTCCACATTACCCATCGTGAAGATCCTTTCTTAATTAATAAAAAAGATATTGGCCCAAGTGGAAATTTTCATCCAATGGCGAACGCAATTAAAATTAACTATTTTTTCTGTCTCCCTGGCTTTTGTCAAGGAAAAAAAGAAGCCGATCTGCCGCCAGCGTGGGGGCCAGAGCGCCTTTTTCCACCTGTCGCCGAATATCGGGCAGGGCGTTTTTAACCCCATCGCCTTCATAAAACCGTCGTTTCAAACCCTCCTCCACCAGCGACCACATCCAGTCCAGTGCCTGGGTGCGGCGTTTTTTAGCCAACTCTCCGGATTGGGTTATGATGCTGCGGTGACGAAGCACCGTTTCCCAGATATCATCAATCCCCGTCATGTTTAGGGCAGAGCAGGTCATGATGGGTGGCGACCAGTTCGCCGAAGACGGTATGAGCAGATGAAAGGCATTCTCATATACTTTTTGGGCTCGTTTGGCCCGTTCAAGGTTGTCACCGTCTGCCTTTGTGATTGCCAGCGCGTCGGCCAGCTCCAGGAGTCCCTTTTTAATCCCCTGGAGTTCATCCCCGGCGCCGGCCAGCATCAGCACCAGAAAAAAATCGACCATGGATGCTACCGTGGTTTCCGATTGACCGACCCCCACGGTTTCAACCAGCACCACGTCAAAGCCGGCCGCCTCGCATACCAGCATGGTTTCCCGTGTTTTGCGGGCAACGCCGCCAAGGGTGCCGCTGGACGGTGACGGACGGATAAAGGCCCGACGGTCAGCCGATAATTTTTCCATCCGGGTTTTATCCGCCAGAATGCTGCCGCCGAATCGCTTGCTGGAGGGGTCAACCGCCAGTACGGCCACCTTGTGACCTTTCTCAATCAGGGTTGTTCCGAGGCTTTCTATAAAGTAGCTTTTACCGGCACCCGGCACACCGCTGATGCCCAGGCGAATCGCCTGACCCGTATGGACCAGAAGCCGATCCATGATGGTTTGGGCCAGCTCCTGGTGGGACGCTTTCGTGCTCTCGATCAGGGTAATGGTTTTGGCCAAAATACGCCGGTTTCCATCCCGAACGCCCTGGATGTAGAATTCCGGGTCTTTGGCGGCCATTTATTTTTTCTCCAACCCGGTTAGAATCCGATTGGCGCTGTCGGGTATCGGTGTGCCGGGTCCGAAAACGGCCATGGCGCCTGCGGCAAGCAATCCATCATAGTCTTTCGGGGGGATGATACCGCCCACAACAATTTGAATGTCCTCACCGTTTTCCGCTTTCAGCGCTGCGGCAAGTGCCGGAACCAGGTATTTATGGCCGGCAGCCAGGCTCGAAACACCCACCACGTGCACATCGTTTTCCACAGCCATGCGGGCCGCTTCCTCCGGGGTTTGGAACATGGGGCTGATATCCACGTCAAATCCCAGGTCGGACAGGGCGGTGGCCACCACCTTAACGCCCCGATCGTGACCGTCCTGCCCCATTTTGGTCATCAGAATTCGTGGCCGTCGCCCTTCGCTTTCAAGAAAGTTTTCGGTGCGTTTTCGAATGCTGGTAAAAATCTCGCTGTCGCGGTATTCCGATGCGTATACGCCCGAGATGCACTGGGTGGTGGCCACATACCTGCCGAATACCGCTTCCATGGCGTCGGATATCTCACCGACGGTGGCCCGGGCGCGAACCGCCGGGATGCACGCTTCCAGGAGGTTGCCGCCGGACTTGGCCGCCTGGGTCAAATTCGCCAGGGCTTCGGTAGTTGCTTTCTCGTCCCGATTCGCCTTGGTCCGGTTGATCAGGGCAACCTGCTCGTCGCGGATGGTCGCCGGTACTTCCAGGACGTCGATTTCGTCATCTTGTTCCATTTGGTATTTATTAACCCCCACGATGACGTCCTTGCCCTGTTCGATGCGGGCCTGGCGACGGGCGGCCGACTCTTCGATTCTCATTTTCGGCATACCTGATTCGATGGCTTTGGCCATGCCGCCCAGTGCCTCCACTTCGTCGATGATTTTCAAGGCCTCCTGGATGATACCGTTCGTGAGGGACTCGATGTAATAGGAACCGGCCAGCGGGTCGACGACCCGGCAGACCTGGGTTTCTTCCTGGACGATGATTTGGGTGTTTCGGGCGATGCGAGCCGAAAAATCGGTGGGAAGTCCCACGGCCTCGTCAAAGGAGTTGGTGTGCAGGGACTGGGTGCCGCCCAGGACCGCCGACATGCATTCAAAAGCGGTTCGGATGACATTGTTGTACGGATCCTGGGCCGTCAGGCTCCAACCGGACGTCTGGCAATGGGTTCGGAGCATGGCCGATTTGGGATTTTTGGGGTTGAACCGGCTGATGAGTTTATGCCACAGGAAGCGCGCAGCGCGGAGCATGGCGATTTCCATGAAAAAATTCATTCCGATTCCGAAAAAGAATGACAGCCGGGGGGCGAAATCGTCGATATTCAGACCCGCGGACAGCGCCGCCCGTACATATTCGACACCGTCTGCCATGGTGAAGGCCGTCTGGAGCACTGAATTGGCTCCGGCCTCCATCATATGGTACCCGGAAATGGAGATACTATTGAACTTGGGCATGTTTTTCGAACAATACCCGATGATGTCCGAAACGATGCGCATGGAGGGTTCCGGCGGGTAGATATAGGTATTGCGCGTCAGGTATTCTTTTAAAATATCGTTCTGGATGGTACCGGTGAGCTTTTCCTGCGCCACACCCTGCTCTTCGGCGGCAACGATATAACCGGCCAGAATGGGAAGTACGGCGCCATTCATGGTCATCGAGACGCTCATCTTATCCAGCGGAATCTGGTCGAAGAGAATTTTCATGTCCTCCACGGAATCCACCGCCACGCCGGCTTTGCCCACATCACCGGCAACCCGGGGATGGTCCGAATCGTATCCGCGATGCGTGGCCAGGTCGAAGGCCACGGACAAACCCTTTTGACCGGCTGCCAGGTTCCTTCGGTAAAATGCGTTGGATTCTTTGGCGGTGGAAAAACCGGCATACTGGCGAATGGTCCACGGCCGATTGGTATACATGGTTGCCTTGGGCCCGCGCACGAAAGGGGCAAATCCCGGCATGCTGTCCATATGTTCCAGGTTTTCGAGGTCTTTCGCAGTGTAAATGGGTTTGACCGAAACGCCTTCCGGGGTCGTCCATGTTAATTCTTCGAGGGGTTTTCCCCGCAGTTCCTTGGTTGCAAGTTCTTCCCATTTGTTTTTATTGGGCTGCTGCGCCATGATAAAACTCCTTCTCTATTTTCGGACCATCATATCCGCATGATCGGTCTATCGGTTAATCAGCGTTCGCATAGTTCCACCAAAACGCCGCTGGTATCCTTGGGATGTAAAAAGGCGATCCGGGCGCCGCCGGCGCCCTTTCTCGGTTTTTCGTCGATGAGCCGAATGCCCTTTTCCTTTAATTCCGCCAAAGCCGCCTCGATGTTTTCCACCCTGAAGGCCACGTGCTGAATGCCTTCGCCCTTTTTTGCCAGGTATTTGGCAATGGGGCCGTCCGGCGCCGTGGATTCGAGCAACTCCACCTCACTTTCGCCCACCGGCAGAAAGGCGGTGGTGACCTTCTGCTCTTCCACGGTTTCCGTTCCTTCAAAGCTCAGGCCCAGAATTTCGGACCAGAAGTTTTTCCCGGAATCAATACTGTTTACGGCCACACCAAGATGATCGATTTTCAATAGCTTCATATTTTTTCTTCCTTATCTGAACTTAGCCATTACCTTTTTAAATCCGGGAAGTGCGCCGGTGATCGTCTCATCCGGAACACTGAACGATATTCGAAAATAACCCGGGCCGCCGAAACCGCTTCCGGGTACGGTCAAGATGAGCTCTTCCTGGAGCGCTTGAACAAATGCGACGTCATCGGCAACCGGTGATTTGGGAAACAGGTAAAATGCGCCCGGTGGGGTTACAAACTCATAGCCGGCTTCCGCCAGCCCCCTGCACAGAATCTCGCGTTTTCGGGCATAGGCGCTCATGTCGATGGTCGCCCCCTGTACGGCTGCCACCACGCGCTGCATGAGCGCCGGCGCATTGACGAACCCGAGTATCCGGTTGGAAAGGGCCAGGCCGTTTAGCAGCATTTGCGAATCGACGGCTTGCGGGCTCAGGGCGATAAACCCGAGTCGTTCACCGGGAATGGAGATATCCTTGGAGTAGGAGGTGATAATCATGCTTTCCGCATAAACGGAAAAAATACTCGGTACCTGGACGTCATCGTAGACGATTTTCCGATAGGGTTCATCGGATATCAGGTAGATGGCGCTACCAAACAGCGCGCTTTTTTCACGCAGCAGGCTGCCCAGGACGCTCAGATTTTGTTTCGTATAGATTTGCCCCGTGGGGTTGTTCGGCGAGTTGATGATCACGGCCCGGGTTTTTTCGGTGATCGCCGATGCCATGGCGTCGATATCCAGTGAGAAATCCGAACGGGTAGGGACGGCTTTTAAAACCCCCCCGTGATTGTCCGCATAAAATCCGTACTCCACGAAATACGGCGCCGGCACCACGACTTCTTCACCGGGATTCAAGATGGTTTTAAGCACCACGTTCAACGCTCCGGCCGCACCGCAGGTTATGGTGATATGGGTATCGGCAACGGTGACGTCGTTTTCTATGGAAACCTGATCCGCGATGGCCTTTCGCACAAACGGGTAGCCCGGATTGGGCAAATAGCCGTGGTCGCCGGGCCCAAGGTTTTTAACGGTGTCGATCAATGCGGCGTTGAACTGGGGCGGCGGGGGTTGTATTGGGTTTCCGATGCTGAAATCAAAAACGTTCTGATCACCGTGAATGGCTTTGAGCCGGGTGCCCTCTTCAAACATCTTACGAATCCATGAGGATTTTTCCATAATCGCTTCAATTTTGGATGAAACCGCCATAAAAATCTCCCTATTTATTTTTGCACATTAATACGAAAGCGTCTTGAGGGTGTCCACCAACTCCTGAACCGCGGCAGCCGACTTGTTCAACGCCGTGCTTTCGTTATCCATGAGATTGATTTGAACAATCTCTTCGATCCCGGTCGATCCAAGTTTTACGGGCACACCGATAAACAGGTCGTTGATGCCGTATTCGCCTGTCAGGTAGGCGGCGCAGGGCAGGATTTTTTTCTTGTTTTTCAGAATCGATTCGGCCATTTCCACCGCGGCCGATGCCGGCGCATAATAGGCGCTGCCCGTTTTGAGCAGTTTGACGATTTCAGCCCCGCCGTTGGCGGTTCGATCCACCAGGGCATCGATCCGCTCCCGGGACATCAGTTCGGTGATGGGAATGCCGGCCACTGTCGAATAGCGTGGCAGCGGCACCATGGTGTCGCCGTGGCCGCCGAGAACAAACGCGTGGGTGTTTTCAACCGAAACATTGAGTTCCATGGCAATAAATGCGCGAAAGCGAGCGGAATCCAAGACACCGGCCATGCCGATCACCCGGTTCTTCGGGAAACCGGAGGCCGCCAGGGCCACATGGCACATGGCATCCAGGGGGTTGCTGACGATGATCAGAATGCAGTTCGGAGATAAAGCGGTGACATTTTGCGTCACGTCCTTCATGATTTTTGCATTGGTATTCAAAAGATCGTCGCGGCTCATGCCCGGCTTCCGGGGAAGACCGGCGGTGATGATGACAATATCCGAATTGGCCGATGGCGCGTAATCATTGGCGCCGGTCAGGTGTGCATCGTGCTTTTCAATCGGTGCGGCCTCTGTCAGATCCAGGGCCTTGCCCTGGGGGACACCTTCAACGATATCGATCAGAACCACATCGCATAACTCTTTTTCAGCCAGTCGCTGGGCAGCGGTTGCACCGACATTTCCCGCACCGACTACGGTTACTTTCTTGTCCATTGTTGCCTCCTAACGTTATTTTTTATCTCTCATTAGATCCTAAGCTTGCCTTGATAAACTCGCGATTCATGCGCGCAATATTCGTAATGGAAATCTCCTTGGGGCACTCGGCCTCGCATTCGCGCTCATTGCTACAGCAACCGAATCCCAGATCGTCCATGACCGTCACCATTTTGATTGCCCGGCGGGCTGCCTCAGGTAGTCCCTGGGGCAATAGGGCCAGATGCGATATCTTCGCACCGGTAAACAGCATGGCCGATGCATTCGGACAGGCCGCCACACATGCCCCGCAGCCGATGCAGGCGGCGGCGTCAAAGGCGGCTTCGGCGGCTTCCGGCGGTATGGGGATGGCGTTTGCGTCGGGCGCACCGCCTGTGTTTGCCGATATGTAACCGCCGGCCTGGATTATTTTATCCAGCGGGCTTCGATCCACCACAAGATCCTTGACGACCTTGAACGCTCGGGATCGCCACGGCTCGATGACGATGGTGTCGCCATCGGAAAAATGCCGCATGTGAAGTTGACACAGGGTGGTGGCCTTTTCGGGGCCGTGGGGCCGACCGTTTACAACCGCCCCGCACATGCCGCAAATGCCCTCTCGACAGTCATGGTCAAATGCGATGGGGTCCTTTCCCGTCAGGGATAGCGCCTCGTTGACCACATCGATCATTTCAAGAAAGGACATATCCGGGGATATGTTTCGGGCCGGGTAGGTTTCCAGGCGTCCGCGATTTTTCGGGCCGTCCTGGCGCCATACTTTCAAGGTTAGATTCAAGGGCGATTTGCTGCTCACTTGTAACTCCTTTGCGTCAGTTTTACGTGTTCAAATTCGAGGGGCTCCATGTGATGCACCGGTTCGCTTTCCGACCCCTCATATGACCAGGCCGATACATGGCAGAAGTTCTCGTCGTCGCGAAGTGCTTCGCCCTCGTCGGTTTGAAAGGCTTCGTTGAAATGTCCACCACATGATTCCTGCCGGGACGGCTCTGGTTAAAGTTCTCGCCTCGGCCGGGAACGAGGACGTTTTCCCAATATTCGCCGTGCAGGGTCTGAATCAGTCCCAGGGCCTTTTCCAGGCCATCGTTGGTACGGCTCATGCCGCAATAGTCCCACATGATTTTACCGAGTTCGCGATGGAAATCATCCACCGTTCGCTTGCCGTCGATGGAAAGCAGTTTGTCGATCTGGGCCACTGCGTCGGTTTTCGCTTCCCGGCAGGCCGGGCTTTCCGGGCTAATTTCAGAAAGTTGGGCGCCGGCCAGGTATCCGCCGATGGTGTAGGGAAGGATGAAATATCCGTCGGCCAGTCCCTGCATCAGCGCCGATGCGCCCAGACGGTTCGCTCCGTGATCCGAAAAATTCGCCTCACCCAGGACAAACAAGCCGTCCACGGTGCTCATCAGGTTATAATCGACCCACAGCCCGCCCATGGTATAATGAACGGCCGGATAGATCATCATGGGGGTCTTGTAAGGATTTTCTCCGGTGATCTTTTCATACATCTGGAACAGGTTGCCGTATTTTTTCGCAATCACATCCTGCCCATCGCGATCGATGGCATCTTTGAAATCGAGGTAAACCGCCAGATGCGTTTCACCCACCCCTTTTCCCTGGTCGCATTGGGATTTTGCGTTTCGCGACGCCACGTCGCGGGGAACGAGATTGCCGAAGCTGGGGTATTTTTTTTCCAGATAATAATCCCGTTCGGACTCGGGAACTTCATGGGCCGAGCGCAGGTCGCCGGGATTTTTCGGTACCCAGACCCGCCCGTCGTTTCGTAGGCTTTCGCTCATGAGCGTCAGTTTGCTCTGGTAGTCGCCGTGCACCGGGATACAGGTGGGATGAATCTGTGTAAAACAGGGGTTGGCGAAATAGGCGCCCTTTCGGTGTGCACGATAGGCGGCAGTGACATTGGAGGCCATGGCATTGGTGGACAGGAAAAACACATTCCCGTATCCGCCCGTACACAATACCACCGCGTCGGCAGTGTGGGTTTCAACTTTGCCGTTAACCAGGTTGCGAGTGACAATCCCACGGGCCTTGCCGTCGGCCACAACCAGTTCCAGCATCTCATGCCTGGCATAGAGGGTTACTTTGCCGGTTGCAATCTGCCGTGACAGGGCGCTGTAGGCCCCCAGCAAAAGCTGCTGGCCGGTTTGCCCCCGGGCGTAAAAGGTTCTGGAAACCTGAGCGCCGCCAAAAGACCGATTGGCCAGGAGTCCGCCGTAATCTCTGGCAAAGGGGATACCCTGGGCCACGCATTGGTCGATTATTTCGGTACTGATTTGCGCCAGCCGGTAAACGTTGGCTTCCCGGGCTCGAAAGTCGCCGCCCTTGACCGTGTCGTAAAACAGCCGCCAGATGCTGTCGCCGTCGTTTTGGTAATTTTTGGCGGCATTGATGCCGCCCTGGGCGGCGATGCTGTGCGCACGCCGAGGGCTGTCTTGAATGCAGAAATTTTTCACCTCATAGCCAAGTTCGGCCAGCGAAGCGGCAGCCGATGCGCCGGCAAGACCGGTTCCCACGACGATGATGGTGTATTTACGCTTGTTGGCAGGGTTGATCAGTTTGAGTTCAAACCGATGGCGGTCCCATTTCTCCGGGATTGGGCCGCCGGGTATTCGTGCGTCGAGTTGCATTCTGTTATCCCTTTGCTAAATGATGAAAATGTAAATGGGTAAACTGCCGAATCCCAAGGCCACAATCAATGAAAAGCACCAACCAAGACCTCGTATCAGCGGCATGTATTTGGGATGATTGGCGCCCAGGGTCTGGAAAGCGCTCCAGAGTCCGTGGCTGACATGGACGGCTGCGGCGAGCATGGCCGCAACATACAGCGCCACATATAGTGGGCTTTGAAAGGCGTTGCTGACAATTTCGAAAATAGTGGTGTCGGTTTTGTCCACGAAATGAAAGTTCAGTAGATGAAACACCACGAAGGCCAGCAGCAAAATGCCCGTGTAGGGCATGGTTATCGACCCCAGCGTTCGGCCGCCGCCGCGCTTGTTAACTGCATATCGGAGGGGGCGCGCCACCCAGTTTTGAATGAACAACGTCAGTCCGGATACCACATGGATTGCGGCAAACAGCAACAGGCCCCACTCGGCGGCAACCAGCAGTTCACCCAAAGCGTGAAGCTTGTCGGCATAGGCCAGGAAGGCTTCCCGCCCGCCGTACAGGGTTAAATTGCCCAGCAAGTGTATGGTCAGAAATCCGCAAAAGCTCAGGCCGGTCACGGCCATGAGTACTTTTTTTCCGATGGATGACGTTATGGCTCGGGTCCACCAGGTCATTTTATCCTCCATTAAAATGGTAAAAATTTGCAAATCGATTTAAACAAGCAACAGTCGTGCCTGAATGCCTGTTTTATTGTAACTGCCTATAATTGTAAGAAATTATTTTTTCTCTATCCCTGCATCCCAATGCCGGGTCAATCGGTTTGGGGCAAAAGAGCCCCACATACTACATAACTATTTGAAATGTCAAGGATAAAAAAATGGGGTTAATGGGCCCTATTTTGGGGCTTTGAGAGGCCATGAGCCGTCAGTTTTTTATAAAGTGTTTTCCGGTTGATTCCCAATGCCCGGGCCGCTTCGCCGCGATGCCATTTCAGATCATACAACCGCTTTTGAATATATTCTTTTTCATAAAGATTCAGGGCCTTGCGCAAAGGAAGTGGATCATTGACGGAAACGGTTCCGGATTCCGGGACCCTGGATTTTTTAGGGGCGGTCAATGACGGATCCATGAATTCGATTTCTTCCAGAGTGACATAGCGATGGATCGTATTTTGGAGCTCTCGAACATTGCCCGGCCAATTGTGGCGGTACATGGACTGCAAGATTCGGTCCGGTATGGAGGGAATGTTCCCGTCCTCCTTGTGGCCCTGCAGATAGTGGTAAATCAATAGAGGGATATCCTCCTTACGCTCTCGAAGCGGGGGCAGGTAGATTGGAATAACGTGAATACGATAATAAAAGTCTTCGCGGATTTTCCCGCTGGCCAGCCAGCTTTCCAGATCGCGGTTGGTGGCCGCGATGATTCTCACATCCGGAAGTTTTACCTCTCTGCTGCCGATGGGTGTATATCCGCCGTCGTCGATGGCCCGCAGCAGCTTGACCTGCATGTTCATGTCCAGTTCGGCAACTTCATCCATGAACAAGGTGGATCCGTTGGCCATATCGAGATACCCGGGTTTGTCCAGGGTGGCGCCGGTAAAGGCACCTTTTTTATAGCCGAAAAATTCGCTTTCCATCAGGTTGTCCGGAATGGCACCGCAGTTTACCGGGATGAAACGTCGGCTGCCCCGGTCACTCAGATCATGAATCGTTTGGGCAACCAATTCCTTACCAGTGCCCGATTCACCATAAATGATCACATTTGCATTAGAGGCGGCGGCTTTTAGAATCAGCTCATACACCCGCTGCATCTTGTTGCTTTTGCCGATGATTTTACCGAAGTAATGATCGCCCTTGAATGAGGAGCGCAGTCGAACATTTTCCTGTTTCAGGCGCGCTTCGCTCAACCGAAGCGCCTCTTCATTTAACTTGCGTTCGGTAATATCCACATGGGTGCCGACGATTCGCAAAGCACGCCCCCTTTGATTGCGCTCAACGATTTTGCCTCGGGCCATGATCCAGCGCCACAGACCCGATTTTGTTTTCATGCGGTATTCCCATTCAAAGGCCCCGATATGCCCACTGAGGTAATCCTTGAGCTTTTCCTTGATCGTTACCCGATCTTTCGGGTGAATCAGCGCGTACCAGGCTCTAAAGCGTTGCGGCATTTCATACGGGTCATAATCGAGCATGGTGTAAAAGCGAGGGCTGAAATAGGTTCTCTGGGTGACCAGGTCCCAATCCCATAATGCATTGCTCGTGGCTTCCATGGCCAGATCAAGGCGTTTTTTGCTTTGCTCCAGGGACGCCACAGCCATTCGCAGGTCGGTAATGTCCTCGCCGGCGCAGATGATGTACGCCACATGACCGTTGCTGTCTAACTTGGGCGTTTTGGTGATGGTCAGCAGTCGTTTCTCACCGTCTCTTTTGGTGACCCATCTTTCCGTTCGAACTTGTTTCCCGGATTCGAACACCTCCCGGTTTTCCGCTTCCGCTTCGGCAGCGTAAGCTCGGTCATAGAAATCATAGAGGGTTTTTTGTTCGATATCCGCCTTTGCGTAACCTAGAAAATCCGCCAGCGCCTGATTGACCGAACCGAATGTTTTTGGATCGGTCAAAAACCAGCTCTGGGTTTTGATATTGTCCAGCAGCAGGGTCTGTTCTTCCACCTTGGTTTTCAGTGAGAGCTCGGCCCGTTTTCGATCCGTGATGTCGATGATCATCGCCTGCTTGGATATATGGCCACCCGAATGGTAAATGGGGGTGCTGACCACATTGTACCATCGATTTTTGTGGCTCTTGACTTCACAGCGGACGGTTTCGCCGTTGAATATTCTGTCATTGAGACACCAGGGACAAACGCTGTTCCGATTATGAAGCGCCTTGAAGCAGATCTGCCCGGTGGCGTCAAAGCCGGTTCGCTCAATATGCTGCTGGTTCATATATTCGATACGGTAGTCCGGAGAGCAGATATAGATCTGGCCGTCAAAGGCCTCAATCATGGCTTTGAGCTGCTCCTCCTTGTCCCGCAGCAAGTTTTCAAGATGGCTGCAATCAGGCCGGCCGGCATGCCATTTCGGGTTTTCCATCCGATAGTCCGATGTCATTGGGTGTTACGACCTGTGGACGCCTTCCTTGAACGCGAATGGATCCTTGTCGATGGACACGCGTTATACGGATTCCACGGATTCTATTTCCGGGATCTCTTTTTTAATCAGCCGTTCAATGCCGTTTTTCAGGGTCATCTGCGACATGGGACAGCCCGCGCAGGCGCCTTTCAAACGAACTTTCACAATTGCACCGGTCACTTCGACAAGATCCACATCACCACCGTCCGCCTGGAGCATGGGGCGGATTTTATCAATAACGGCTTGGACTTTCTCAATCATGGGTTTTCTCCTTGATTTCGTTTTTGGTAAAATACCTTTCGAAACGCTTCGAAATGATCGATTTCAATCGCTTGGCGAATGGTGCCCATCAGTTGCGTATAGTAGTGAATATTATGAATTGTATTGAGCCGATAGGCAAGCAATTCTTTTGCCATGTATAGATGCCTCAGGTAGGCGCGGGAAAAATTTCGACAGGTGTAGCAGGTGCAGTTACCATCCACTGGATTGACATCATACCGGTGCTGCGCATTGCTGATGTTCAAAGACCCGGTTTCGGTAAACAGTTGACCGTTTCTTGCGTTTCGGGTCGGCATCACGCAGTCGAACATGTCGGCACCCAGTCGCACCAACTCGACCAGGTCTTCCGGTGTGCCGACGCCCATGATGTAATGGGGAGTCTGGATGGGCAGTTCGCCCAGGGAAACATCGGCCATTTCCATCATCAACTCCTTGGGTTCACCCACGCTCAAGCCGCCAACGGCATAGCCCGGGAATCCGATATCCACCAGTTCGGCCACCGACTGACGGCGAAGATCGGCAAACATGCCGCCCTGGACGATACCAAACAGCCCGGCCTTTGATTCCGAGTCGCTCCAGGCCAGTTGGCACCGATGGGCCCAGCGGGTTGTCAGGTCCGAAGCGTTTGCGGCCGCTTCCTGTGTGCAGGGATACTCGATACACTGGTCCAGGCACATGATGATGTCGGCATCCAGACAGTGCTGAATCTCGATGGCCCGTTCCGGTGTCAACAGATGCCGCGACCCATCGATATGGGATTGAAAGGTCGCGCCCTCCTCGGTGATTTTCGATAGTTTTGCCAGGGAAAAGATCTGAAATCCGCCGCTATCCGTCAGTATCGGCCCCTGCCAGTTCATAAATCGGTGCAGCCCTGAAAATTTTTCAATGACATCGCATCCGGGTCGCAGATAGAGGTGGTAGGTATTGCCCAGAATGATCTGGGTGCCGGTGGCCTTGAGATCTTCCGGAGACAGCGATTTGACGGTTCCCAGGGTTCCCACCGGCATGAACACCGGTGTATTTACCATGCCGTGGGCGGTTTCAAACCGGCCGGTTCTGGCGCGGGTATCGGTTGACTGGGTTTCGATGGTAAAATTGAACATGGTTTGGTGAACCTCGTTTAAAAAGTGTTCAGTAAATGAACATAGCATCCCCGTAGCTGAAAAACCGGTATTGGCGAGCGACTGCATCCTGGTATGCCGCCAGGATCATATCCCGACCGGCAAATGCCGAAACCAGCATCAACAAAGTTGATTTGGGCAGATGAAAGTTGGTAATCATGGCATCTACGATCTTGAACCCATAGCCTGGATAGATAAATAGCTCACAGGTGCCGGTGCCGGCGTTTATCAATCCATCTTCGCCGGATGTAAACTCTAAGGTTCTCACGCAGGTTGTGCCCACGGCGATAATGCGACTACCCCTTGATTTAGCTTGGTTGATGATGTCGGCCGCCGATTGCGGGACATGGTAGGTTTCCGCGTGTATCCGGTGGTCCCGGATATCGGGCACCTGGACCGGCCGAAAGGTGCCGTATCCCACATGAAGCGTAATGGGAACAACGGCGACGCCCCGGTTTTTAATAGCCGACAGGAGCGATTCCGAAAAATGAAGCCCGGCAGTGGGTGCCGCAGCCGCACCCTTTTGGGTGGCATAGACGGTCTGATAAGATGTTCGGTCCGCCGGGATGCTGACATTTTCATCCCGCTTGATATATGGTGGAAGCGGAACCTGCCCGATCTGATAGAGACAGGTTTCAAAGTCGCCCTCGCAGGAAAACCGGATGGTATAGACGCCATCGGTGAATCCCACCACTTGCGCAGTCAAGCCGTGTTCAAAAAGGATTTGGGCGCCCGGTTTGGGGCCTTTTGATGCTTTCAGGAGGCATTGGCATTGAAATTGGCCGGACTCAGCGAGCGATTTCATGCCGGTTGCATAATCGAGAATCAATAGTTCGACCCGCCCGCCGGTTTTTTTCCGACCGAACAGGCGCGCCGGCACCACTTGCGTGTTGTTCACCACCAGCACATCGTTGGGAGTCAGAAAATCACAGAGTTCGAAGAACCGCTGATGCGCGCGCTTTCTTGAACGTCGGTCCAGGGTCAACAGCCTCGAACGATCCCGCTGCGCTTCCGGTGCCTGGGCGATGAGGGTTTCGGGAAGGTTGAAATCGTAATCGGTCAGTGCGTACATAATCCCTTTGCCAGATAGACCAGGAAGACCCCAACGCCCATTAATGTCAGCCCCATGGTCCGCAAGGTGGTATGGGGCGTTTCAAGCATTTTGATGATCCACTGCTTCATTTTCTTGGGAAAGACTGCATACGGGAGTCCTTCCAGAAACATCACCATCCCGATGACACATAAAAAAAATTCCATAAACCTCATCCATCCGTTATCATAAACCTCGAACCGACTAACTTTTTTTAAACTTGCCCGCACGCGATGAACATTTTACCGTCCTTTTCCTGAAAACACTTCCGGCAGGAAATGCAGTCCGCCGGTTTTTGGGATCCGGACTGCCACTGTTTGATCAGGTCCGGCTCACGGATCAGGGGACGGCAGATGGAGATGGTGTCCACCATGGCCGATTGAACAATATCTTCCATGACCGGAAGGCTTCGCATGCCCCCCACAAGTCCAAGGGAAAGGTCGGTTGCATTGCGCACTACCTGGGCATCGGCTAGCATGTAGGCCTCTTTTGCAGGTGAATTGATTCCCAGGGCCATTTTCTGGTTGGATTCATCCACCGTTGCGTGACTGATTTCCACGTGACAGACACCTTCATTTTCAAGTGCTTTTGCCACCTCGGCCCCCTCTTCGACGGTTAGCCTGTCGGCCGTATCCATATAATCGCGGCAGCCGAGTTTGATCATGATGGGAAAGTCGCCGTCCACCTGCTTTCTCATGGCGCGAATGGATTCCACGGCGAATCGCATGCGATTTTCGAGGCTGCCCCCCCATCGATCAGTCCGGCGATTGCTATGGGGAGAAAGAAACTGGGTAACGAGATACCCATGGGCCCCATGGAGCTGAACGCCGTCAAATCCGGCGGCCTGCACCCGGCCCGCGGCTTGCCCGAAGGCATCGATAATCGATTCGATATCGGCTTCGGTCAATTCGCGGGGCTGAACCCCTCTTCCGCCGGGCGAGTTGGGCACGGAAACCGCAATGAGATCGCCCCCTGTCATGGCCGTGGCTGTGGCGTTGATTCCGCCGTGGACAATCTGCATGACGATTTTTCCGCCACAGTCGTGGACGGCGCGGGTCATGATTTCATATCCGGGAATATGATCATCCGTATCAATACCGTTCATGTCAGTGAAACATTGCCCGTTTTTCTGAACGAACGCATACCCGGTAATAATGAGCCCCACCTCATTTGATGCCAAGCGCTTCATCAGGGCGGCACTTTCATCACCCACAAAGCCGTTCTCATCGGCCAGAGCGAAATAGGTGGCGGACCGGATAAAACGGTTTTTGATTTCAAAGTTGCCAATACGAACCGGTTCAAAAAGAATGGACATTTTTTTCTCCCATGTGGATGTTAATCGTTTGAACAGCGACCGAAAATGAGTAAATCAGAAAAACACCCCCCTTGTCAATTCAAGGTGAATGAACTACCGGTGGATCGTCAAATCCGTGTGAACCGGGGGGTATTATAAATCAATATTGGCGGGGGATGCTTGATTAAAGTAAATCATATTATGGGGTTGACAATACTCTCTTCATTGATAGATTGGCCTTGAAGCAGACGTTCACGATCCTTATTTCCATTTTTTGGTATTTGAAGTAAAGAAACAAAAAAAAAATGAAACTGAAATTCACACAACCGGAACGGGATTTAATTTTGGGTCACACCTTTGCCGGCCCGGATTTGACAAATAGGCTCAGGATTGCCGAGATCAGGGGCAGATATCTGATTGCCAAATTCTCCACTGATGATCTGGATGAGTTAATCGGGTTTATCGCCGCCGAGGCCAGCCATACAAAAAACAAAAAAATACAAAAACAGTTGGATAAGCTTTTCGATCGGTTGATTCTTGTTCTTGATTTCGAAAACGATGAATAAATACCTGGATTTTCCCCGAACCCCCGGGACAGGCCGTATGACGGCCGCTTGTAATAACACGATCAAAAAGGAGATAATCGTATGAACTTGCAATTGATTAAAGGCTTCCCGTCCACCACCGGAGATGATTATCCGCTTAATACCATCACGTTTATTAAAGGTGCGGCCTGCACCTTTCCCGAAGTTGAGGTGGCCTCACGCCTCATTGATGGTACCATGCTGCGCTACAACTACGGCCAGGCTTATGAGCGGATTCAGCAGCTTGCCAATGCTCTGGTCAAGTTGGGGATCAAACCGGGCGATCGCGTGGCCGTTGTGGAATGGAACACCCATCGCTATTGGGAGCTGTACCAGGCCATTTCCGGAATCGGAGCGGTGCTGCTGCAGGTTAACTTGCGGATATCAGGTGATGACAAGGTGTACGTGATCAATCACAGTGAGGCATCGTATCTGTTCGTCAATGAAACTTTGTTGCCCCTGATTGAACCCATCATCGACCGGCTGGAAACGGTTAAGTCCCATGTGATCATTACAGATAAGGATATGGGTCAGGTCAAGACCGCCCTGGCGCCGGTCGTCAGTTATGAGGCGATTCTGGCGGATGAAAAGCCGGCGTTTGACTGGCCCATGATAGACGAAACATCCGCCTATTCGGCTTGCTACACGACCGGCACCACCGGCAAGCCAAAGGGGGTGTACTACTCCCATCGGTGTATCTACCTGCATACCGTCATGATGGCGTTGAACATGAATCTGAGCTGTCATGATGTGCTGTTGCAGACGGTTCCCATGTTTCACGCCAACGGCTGGGGCGTTTTTTTCGCCGGACCGTTTGTGGGGGCCAAACTGGTGTTTCCCGGCATGTATACGGCCGAAACACTTAATATCCTGGTGGACCTGATGATCCAGGAGAAGGTGACCTTTAACGGCGGGGCACCGGCCATTTTCATGCCGATGCTTCGATACCTGAATGCGTTGCCGGATAAACCCAAATTCGATAATCTGAGAATGATTTCCGGCGCCACGGAACCCCCCCTTTCCATGATGAAAGGCTTTGCTGAATTCGGCGTCGATATCGTGCATGGGTATGGGGCGACTGAAACCACACCCTTGGTGACCGGTAACCTGCTTAAACCGTCCCTTGCAGACTTGCCCGAGGCGAAAAAATGGGAACTGCGCAAGAAGCAGGGATTGATTACATCCGGACTGGATGTGAAAATTGTGGATACAGAGGGTAATGAAATGCCCCGGGGCGGTGAAACCGCCGGAGAAATCCTCATCAGGGGTCCATGGATCACCACGTCATACTACAATGACCCGCGAAGCGAGGGTGCCTTCAAGGATGGATACTGGTGCAGCGGTGATGCCGGTTATATCGACAAAAACGGCTATTTGAAAGTGAGCGATCGCTTCAAGGATATTATCAAGAGCGGTGGTGAGTGGATTTCTTCCATCGATCTTGAAAATGCCATTATGGCGCACCCGGCCGTGACGGAAGCAGCCGTGGTGGGCCTGGAGCATCCGCAATGGCAAGAGCGGCCACTGGCCCTGGTGGTAAAGAATCCCGGAGAAACAGTGACCAAGGACGATATCCTGGAATTTATCACCCGGAAGTTCGCGAAATGGCAACTGCCGGACGATGTTCTCTTCGTTGATGAGATTCCCAAAACCAGTGTCGGTAAATTTTCGAAAAAGGACATCCGAACCCAGTATGAGGATTTTTATCTAAAAGAAAAATAGGTTTATGCGGATGTGTGATGCCACGGCAGCCAATTTCTATTGGATTGGTGAACTATTGGCTGTTGGGACCTCTAATCCATGTACATTTCCATGTTTTCGAGGATATTGAATGGAAAAAATAGGCTTTATTGTATTGATGGGGCTCACCTTACTCACTTTCTCTGATTTGAGATCAATCCCCGCCCACGCCGAAGAAAGTGCCCTCCAGCACAAAGAAACCCAGGTAAAGCAGCAAGAAAAAGATTCAAAATGGGAGGTGCATACTGGTATCACCCGATCGTGGCCAAGTCAAAAGATGGCCAATGGGCATGTCCACATCATTGAAGGCCAGGTACGGCAAATTGCTCCGGATGTCAAAATATTTGAAGATTGGGACGATGTATACGCCGGCACGGTTTCGATAGGCATTGGTAGAAAGTTCATGATGCTGATTCTTGGAAAATCAATCCCCGTTAAACCCAATGTATCATTTGCTTATGCTAACGGTGACATCAACACTAGCCAAAGCAACCTACCAACAGCATTCGGGGTTCCCATGACGTATACCTTCAAACAGGAATATACATATTACCGGCTGGAAGGAGGGGTCGATATCGATGTTTTCAATAAAGGCCATTTCACCGGAATTCTTGCCGGTTTTCTGGCATTCAGTTGGTTCGAATCGGACACCGATTTGGACGTCAACCTTGGTCCAATGGGAACTCAAAGAGCACAAGGAAATTTTGAGGACAGCGATATGGGATTATCGGCTGCATTCCAGTTAAAATATGAATTGCCATTTAGAACTGGATGGTCGATTCTTTGTAGCGGACGGTATGAATGGCTGAACTTGGAAGATGAGGTCAAGGTGACGGAAACCCAGGCATCACCACTGGGCACCGTATCCAATAGCTATTCGATGCCGTTTGCAGTAGATTTGACCGGGCCGGTTCTTGGTTTCTTCATTCAGAAGGAATTCTAATATAACGGCTGTCAGCAATAATATTGGAGGCTTGATAGGGGAAGGAGCTTGTTATGATCGATCTCAATCGTTTTCTTGAGCTCGGACATGGCCAAGACTCAATAAGCAATGTCGCTATGATTCAATAAGCAAAGTTGAAACAGGATTTCAGGTGATATTGACGGGGTATCCATGGAAATACGAACCCAGATGATGATGCGAACCTGCGTGGCCCCTTCCGGTGAATTTGTCGTCGGAATTCACAAGCCGGATTACTCGGTGGCAAACCAGCGTGAAGCCGATTTTATTCAACCCCTGGGTGTAATTCCGGATGGTCGGAAGGTAATGAACCACCGGAATTTCCCCCCTGAAAATGTCCATGTGCCCCAGGGACAATGGGTATACGAAATTCCCAATCCCCTGCCATTTCGGGGGACAACCTATATCCTCAAAGCATGGGCTGATGAAAAGGCCCGCAGTCCGGAGCGTATTTGCCTGCCGGAGCCGGAGCAGGTGTCGTTTACCCGGCAAATGGGGTTCGAATCTTCCGATGCGGCTAAAGATACCATGACAAAATTGCCCCGGTCTCTGAAAGTCGCGTTAGCGGCCGTGTCAACGGATTCGGCGGACCTGGTGCATCTGGCCGAATTTTGTTGCAAGTTTGTTTATACCCGTGAATCAAAACATCCGGTAGGGCTGGCTTTTGAGTCGGATGCAACGGGGAAAAAGCAGCCCGTGATAACCGATCGGACGCTGTTCGAGGTGCTGGCCAACAATCGATTTCTGCCTGATGATTACAAGCGCATCATGGTGCTGCGCCCGGGCGCCCAGGGCAACAGTGAAATCGTTGGGGAATGGTCCGGCGACGGTAGCCATGTCTTTGAGTATCTGCGGCAAACCAGCTACATCCCCTGGGGGCATTTTGCGGCCAATATGGCCGACGATTGTGTTCGATACCGGATTGAAGATCTGACCTGGGCGGATATACAGGGAATGCGGCATCTGTATTACCAGCGAATATACCTCTCAATGGCGGCGCAACTTGGATTGAAACCGCCTGATCCGCGAAAAACGGTGTCGGAGGAAAAGCTCGAAGCCCTGCGAGTTGAAATCCAAAGGCGGTTGTCGGATGGTTTCACGGGCCAACAGCAGTTTAACAGTACCCTCTGGGGTTGGAATTTCGGTTTTGATTACGCCCCCAGTCAATATCGCCTTCATGCCTCCCATCAGCAGATTCATCAGCAGTATGCCCTGCTGCCCGATTCGGTGGACACCGGTTTGCCCGATGGCACCGACAACCTGCCCATGGCCGCCTATGCATGCGGGGACATGATTCGGTCCTTCTCCCGGTCCTATGAGCAGGAGACCGGAAAGTCGTTTTTTGAAACCTATTTGAAGGCGATTCGGTCCAATCGGCGCATGGACAGCCGCAAGGGGGCTGAGGCGAGCCTGGTGGTTTACGAGGATGCCCACGTCATGCTCTTTGTGCCCAAGGCGCAGACCTCCCAGTGGGAGCTTCAGTTGATGCCCCTCAAACCGGTGGGCAATATTCTCGAAACCGACACGGAACTGCGAACCGCCCTGGATCGGGCCATGTTGATTGCCGTAAAGGTGCTGTCGGCATTGGGTGCACGCATGATTACCAGCATCGAATATTCCAAGCGATTTGATGCGGTGAATATGGACCAACGGCTTGTTTACGCGTTTATGCCGAGACTGCCCGAGTCGCCGGGCGCATTCAGCGAAGCGCAGCTTCGGTGGATCAACGGGCATTATCCGGAAGATTTTGCTATTGCCTGCCGGGCCGGATTGGCTCAAGTCATGTCTGAAGCTTTTCCAGAGACCGGCTGAAATCGCCCCCATTGATCTCCCAAAAAATATTAAAATGTCATCGAATACCCGGCATTCTGATGGCATCTGGGGGGCGGTTTGTCAAGAATACGGGTGGGGGAAAAGTGGAAATTCAGGCGACGGACTTGATGCCTATCCGATATCGGCCTTGGGGCTTTTGATCAGAACACACGCCAGCGCGGGCAGCAACAAGACGGCGCCAAGCATATTCACCACAAACATGAAGGTGAGCAGGATGCCCATGTCTGCCTGAAATTTAAGCGGTGCGAATATCCAGGTCGCCACGCCGAAAGCCAGGGTCAACCCCGTAAACAGGACGCTCATACCGGTAATGGCGAGGGTCTTTCGATAGGCCTCCTGAAGCGATTCGCCTTCGTCCATTATGCTCTTTAAGCGGCTGTAGATATAGATTCCGTAGTCAACGCCAACCCCGACGCCAAGGGCAACCACCGGCAGGGTCGACACCTTGAGCCCGATTTCGAGCATGCTCATCAGGGCATATGCCAATAGCGAAACCAATCCCAGTGGCAAGACGATGCAAAGCATTGCCCGAAAGGATCGAAAGGTGATCAGGCACAGCACAATAATGGCGGAAAAGACATAGATAAGAATGGGAAACTGTGAGGCGGCCACTTCCTCATTGGTGGCGGCCATGACGCCGACATTGCCGGTTGCCAACCGGAATTTGATTTTTTCCGTCTCATGTTCCTTCCGAAATTGTTTCACTGCCGAGACGATTCTTTCAATGGTTTCCGCCTTATGGTCCCGGGTGAATATCAGCACCGGCATGACGCTGCAATCGGTATTTAATAACCCGCTGGAGGTGGGGACATAGGATACGGCCTGCACCAGAACATCCTGATTGCGCGACAGCACGGCATTGAGGCCTTTGGCGATTCCGGCCAGGGCAACCACCGACTGGACGCCTTGAATATTGCGCATGTACCACTCAAACCGATCCATGGTGGTCATGACGTCATAATCGATGCAGCCTTCGGGAACGGTCTCCACAATCACCGATATGGAGTCGACGCCGATGGAAAAGTGGTTGGTGACAACCCTGCTGTCGATGTTGTACTGCGACCCGGCGCGAAGTTCCGGAACCCCCTGATGGAGGTCTCCGATTTTTACATCCGTTGCTTTCCAGAACCCGAAAACCGTTAGAACCGCGCAGATGATGATGACCACGGATGCCGGCCCGGGTTCTGTAAGCCGTGCCATTTTTTTCCAATAGGGTTTCAGTTTGTCGGCACGTTTTTGAATCTTGATCAGATAGCGATCATCGAGATGAGTAAATGACAGTAGAACCGGTACAAAGAACATATTTGTCAGGATGATGACGGCGACGCCAAGGCTGGCAGCGATGGCCAATTCCTGGATGATTTGAATTTTGATGAACAGAATCGTAATAAATCCGATGGTGTCGCTGATCAGCGCGATGCCCCCCGGAATGAGCAGTTTGTGAAAACTGGCGCAGGCGGCTTCTTTGCCCAGCACACAATCGTAGAACTCCGCCCGTGTGGCGCTAACCATTTGAACGCCATGGCTGACGCCGATGGCGAAAACCAGAAACGGCACCAGAATTCCCATGGGATCGATACCATATCCAAAAATAGTCAACAGCCCCAGTTGCCACACTACCGCCATCAGCGAAGCGATCAAGGGGATCACCGTCAGTTTGATGGAAGAGGTGTAGATATAGACGAGCAATGCGGTGATGATAAAGGCGATTCCAAAAAAGATCACCACCCGGGCGGCACCATCGGCAATATCTCCGATCACTTTGGCAAAGCCGATGATATGAATGTCGTATCCGCCGGCCTCGGTTTCCGTCTTGTATTTTTCCCGAATCTGCTTTTCCAGTGTGTGGGAAACGTCGATATAATCGAGCTGTTCACCGGTGGTTGGGTGGAATTCCATGAGCTCGGCGCTGATGATTGCAGCAGAGAAGTCATTGGCCACCAGACGGCCCATGATATTGGCTTTGAGGATATTGCGCCTGACCTGGGCCAGTCCTTCGGCTGTGGGACGAAAATTAGCCGGTATGACGTTACCGGCGGCGATGCCGTCCTCGACAACCTCCGTGAATCGGACGTTGGGTGTAAAAATCGACTTAACCCGGGTTCGATCCACACCCGGAATGAAGAAGACATCATCGGTGATTCGCTTGAGGAGATCGAAAAATTCCGGTGTAAAGATGTCTCCCTTTTGGGTTCGCAACGCGATGAGAATCCGATTGGCCCCGCCAAACGCCTGTCGATGCGTGACGTAGGTCTTCATGTACTCGTGTTCAAGGGGCAGCAGTTTACTGAATCCGGCGTCGACGCGAAGCTGCGCGGCAAAAAAAGCCATCACGATGGTGACCAGTAAGAAAAAACTGACGACAAGCAGCCTGTGACCGAATACGAAGCGTTCGAGATGCAATTGCCAGGCGGAAAGACTCATATGTGTATGGCTCCGTTAATTGTCCAGGAAAATTCTGCGTACGCCTGCCTCTCCGAAGAGGATCAAGTGGTCGTTGCCAAGGGGCAGCGCTGCTGAAATTCCCTTTCGGTCCGGCTGCTGAAAAAGTGACACCGTTTTCCCGCGATCGCTGCTGATCAAGACGGTGCCGGCCAGCCCCACCAGAACAACCCGGCCGTCGGAAAGGGTCAGCCCGCCGTTTAACATGGCCTGGGTACCGGTTTCAACGGCGATCCAGTTGTCACCGTCATCTTCTGTTCGGAAAAGATGCCCCCGGAGTCCGCAGACCAGCAGCTGATTTTTTCCCATGGATACGGCCCCGAAAAAGGAGCCCTCATAGGGAGACGGCAGCATTGACCAGCTTGCGCCGTTGTCTTGGGATCGATATAGCATTCCGGCTTCGGCTGCGATATACAGGGTGCCGTTTTCGGAAACGGCGAGCTGATTCAGATGCCAGTCATCTTCACTGATGGTTGTCGAAGACCAGGTATTTCCGCCATCGGTTGTGGTCAGGAAATATCCATATGCACCGATGGCGATGCCGAATTGGGGGGATTTAAACCAGATATCCAGAAGCGGTCGCTCTTCTTCCGGGGCGTTGTGTACCAGCTGCCATGTGGCGGCCCCATCGGTGGATTTGAGAATGACGGCATCATGGCCGACAGCCCAGCCCAGGCTCTGGTCGATAAAGAAAACACCGGTCAGCATGGCCCGGGTGGGGACTTGGGCCTGCTGCCAGGTGTCTCCGGCGTCATTGGAATAGATGATGTGGCCCCGTTCGCCCACGGCCACCAATCGAGAGCCCGCCATGCTTGCGTCCAGCAATAGGGATTGTGTCACCAGGGGGGCCTTGACTGCAAATTCGGTTGCAGCCGCCACCGTTACGGAAAGTATGATGGCGACTGTCAGAAGATAAGGAAGCAGCAGGCGTTTGGGTGGTGTCATCGTCTCCCTTCTCGACGAAGCGCCGCCGGCATATAATCTTTATTGGATCGTTTGATATTGAAATTATACATGCTGCTTTCATTGTCCATGCCGATAGCCAGGTAACGACCCGACTGCAGATCGACATGCACTTCCAGGGTTGTCCAGAGGGTCGGCAACTCGTAGTAATTGATGACATGGCCTTCCGATACGCGCCACAGCTGGTCGCGGTTGTCGTAGATGTCCACGAGCATAATCTGCCAGGAATCTTCATCCACATAGAAAGTGCGCCGTTTATACAGATGGCGGCTGCCCTCTCTTAAGGTGGCGTCGACAACCCAGACCCGATGCAGCTCGTATCGGCAGTATTCCGGGTTGATGTGACGCGGTGTGAGGATATCCTTGTAGGTCAGCTTGTCGCTATGGAGCTTATACGTATTATATGGGACATAGATTTCCTTTTTTCCCACCAGTTTCCAATCATACCGGTCCGTTGCCCCGTTGAACATGTCGAACTGATCGCTGGTGCGAACCCCGTCGGAAGCGGTTCCCGGATTGTCGTAAGCCACGTTCGGCGCCCGGCGAACCCGGCGTTGCCCGGGATTATAGAGCCAGGCCGACCGGGGCTCTTTCACCTGGTTCAGGGTTTCATGAACCAGGAGAATGCCGCCGGCCAGACGGGCCGGTGATGTCACCTTCTGTTTGAAAAACAAAATCCGGTTGTCCAGAAGTTCTTCGGTCATATCCGCCCGGGAATAGAGAAGGTTAAACTCATCATCGAACAGGACCAGGCTGTACTGCCCGCCTCGGGTCGGGGCGGCCTGGGCGATTTTGCGCGAGGCGATCCCGCCGCGGTAGCGCAGCAGGTGGTTCCAGATAACCTGCGGGCCGTTTTTCGGAATGGGAAACGGGATGCCGTGGATGGTGTTTTGAACGCCGTCACCGTTGTTCACCAGCTCCGCCGTTGCCGCCGCCGTTTTCGTGGTGTCATAAATTCGCTGAGGGCAGCTGGCGGTTCTGCGGGTGGGATAAACGTGTATTTTAAACGAATCGTACATCTTCAGCATGGCCTTGTGGCCGACCGAGAGCTTATCGGCGTATTGATCCATATTGGCCTTGGTGATGGTAACCAGCACCTTGTCGTCCGGAAAAGGATCCGGGTGATGCATGCCGGGTTTGTAACCGGCCGGCGGTTCGGTAATGCCACCTTCCCAGGGGGGAATGGTGCCGTCTGCGTTGCCGGCCATCTCGCCACCCAGCGGTGTCAGATCCTTGCCCAGCCTGTCAATTTCTTCCGGTGTCATTTTTGCCCCGGCCATTGAGGCAGTCCATACGATCAATGCGGCCAGACTGATGCTTAACAGGATTTTTTTCAACATAATCGATCCCCCCCTTTCTTTAGAATGAGTACTTGATGTTGGCGGCGACAAAATCACGATCGATGATCAGATTGAATCGATCCGCGCCAAAATAATTTGTATAACTCAAATCAGCCGACCAGGCATTCAGGTAATTTGCGGTGATGCCGACGGTGATGGCCTTTCGGCCCTCGATGAAATTACCACCGGGGCCGGGTGTGATTCCCGAGACATCATGCTGCCAGGAAAATCGGGGAACCAGAGTAACGGGTCCGATGGCGTTGTTGTATTCGAGCTTACCGGCCAACCGATATCCCCAGGATTCCGCATCGGGATAGGCGCTTTTCGGGTTTGCCGGTTTTCCGGGATGAACTCCAGCTGTCTCATGAAACGGCTCGCCGGTTGTATAGGTGCCGGCCGCCTCGAGCCGGAGCGATTGCTTGCTGGGCATATCATTTACACGCGTAAAGGCGACTTCTCCGATCAGCGCCAGGGTATCGGCGCCCAGGGTCGGGCCGAATACCTTGGTGGCCGTTGCCTGGAACTGGGTGACGTCGCGCAGAATATAACCGGGAATGTAGGTTTCCAGGTCGACACCACCGGGTGCAAGTTGATTGACCAGCACTGCGGGACTGATGATTGCCAGAGGGGTCAATGAGGCAAGGAGCAGCTCCAGATCGTCAACCTGCAGGGGCATGTCGATGCGGTGGGAAATTTCGCCCTGGAGCGCGATGCCGGTGGCAGCCAGATTGGTATTGAAACTCACCCCGAGCAGTTCGATGTCCTCGGGATATTCCACGATGTAGCTTGCGGTTTGCGAGTATAGATTTGTGATATATGCCGGTACTTTGCTGGCGGCCTCCGCCCCCGTGCTGGCAGCCACCGCTAAGACACCCATGGCCGAGCCCAGCGGATCGGTGGCGCCTAATGCACCACCGGTAGCGGCACCGGTCATGACCGATCCGGTCGGGTCTAGAAAGGTCGGTGATCCCGGTGTTGAATAAGCTGCGATGGTTGTCCCTGCGGCCACGGCATTTGCCCAGCCGCCCTGGGTGCCGGTCCGGGCACTGATGATCGGCAGGCGGCTATGATACTTGACGTAATAAAAACCGAATTCCGTATCGCCCAGAAACGGTGCGAACCAGCGCAATGCCATGCCGAATTGTCCACTGTCATCCGGCTCGGATACATATTCCCGGGGCACT
>JAFDDL010000469.1 GCA_019310865.1 Deltaproteobacteria bacterium
CCACCGGGCAAACCGTTGCGCACACGCCGCAGCCGATGCACCAGTCTTCGTCGACCACCGGGACCTCGTCTGCCATTTCCACGGCATCCACCGGACAGATCTCAGCGCACGCTCCGCAGCCGATACATGCCTCTTCATCGGTCTTGCGCATGAAATAAGTGGCCATGAGGGCGTCTCTATGAATTTTTCGTCGGCGGATGGCCCCCACGTTCCAGCAGGCGCAGCCGCAGCAATTGCAATTATGCTGAATCTCTCCCTCGGCATTGTCTACGAAGTGCACCAGTCCCTTCTCCTCGGACAACCGGATCACATTGAGGGCTTCCTCTTTTGAAATCTCTTTCGCAAACCCCTTGTCGATGACAAACCGGGCAAGGTCATTAAACTTCATGCACACTTCGGTGGGATGATCGCAGCCCCTGCCTGCGAGCTTATATGCGATCCGGCACGGGCAGTGACCAAGAGCGATGACCTTTGCGGCTTCAATCACCTTGTCCATGGCATTCTGCGGAAGGACTCCCTGGAGCTCGTTCTTGATGGACTTTCCCACCGGAATATATCGATATGCCTTGGGATCCGTATCATGCACCTGCCGGCTCATGTCCCGGTTGAAATATTTCCCGACCATTTTCGCCATCTTCCGGGCATGGGGGGTATCCTCTCCTTTCCAGAAAAAGACCTGTGGAAATCCGAAACCCACATGGAGCAAGGTGTAGCCCGGTTTCCCATCACCGGCCGTCCCCGAGGTAACCATCCCTTTTTTCGCAAGTCCTTCGAGAATGTCGGAGAGTTCATCCTTTGACATTCCCTTGGGCGGTTCAATGTCATCGATGCTTGTGGGTTTAAGGGGGATGCACATATTTGGAATGCAACGGGCCGCCTCAGCTTCGCGCTCAGTGAAATTGGCCTCGAGGATATCCACCAAGTCCTCGTTGAACGGCAGCCCCATACTCATGCAGGAAAGATGTTCGGCGAGCATCTGGTGGGGGGAGTTTTTTTCCAAAATCTACCTATTTTTCTGAATCGGATGCGGCTTTCAGGGATTTTTTCTACAATACCTTGGGAGCCGCCGGTTATTTTCGCTCTACGATCAGCGTCATCCCCTGACCGCCGCCGATACATAATGTGGCCATACCATAGCGCGCCTGGCGTTCTTTCATCGCATACAACAGTTTCGTGACAATTACCCCGCCGCTGCCGGACACCGGATGCCCCAGGGCAATGGCACCGCCATTGATGTTTACCTTGTCCATATCCATGCCCAATTCGCGAATACAGGCAAGGGACTGGGAGGCGAATGCCTCATTGAGCTCGACAAGATCAATCTGGTCCATGGTCAAACCGGCTTTTTCCAAGGCCATTTTCGTGGCAGGGATGGGGCCGATACCCATATAAGCCGGATCAACGCCTGCAGAGGCATAAGATACAATTGTCGCCAGAGGCTCAATGCCCAGTTCATCCGCTTTATCCCGGGACATGACCACCAGGGCCGATGCTCCGTCGTTCATGCCGCTCGCATTTCCAGCCGTGACCGAACCCCCTTTTCTGAAGGGCGGTTTCAACTTTTGCAGCGTTTCCATGGTCGTTCCGAACCGGGGATGCTCATCCGTGTCAAAGATCTTGGGATCCCCTTTGCGTTGGGGTATCTCAACGGGAATGATCTGCTCCTTGAATTTTCCCTCTTTGATGGACTTTTCAGCCAAATTCTGGCTTCTCAAGGCGAAGGCGTCCTGGTCTTCCCGTGACACATTGTACTTTTCGGCAACATTCTCCGCGGTCTCGCCCATGGTGTTACCGCTCAACGGGTCGAACAGGATCAACTGATCCTGAAGCTGACCATGACCGAGACGGTAGCCCCATCGCGCTTTTTTAAGCATGAAGGTGGCATTGCTCATACTCTCCATTCCGCCGGCCACGATGGTGTTTGCGTCGCCTGATTTGATCACCTGTGCGGCCAGGGTTATGGCCTTGATACTGCCTGCACAGGCCTTGCTGATGGTGAATTGGGGCTTTTCGATGGGGATTCCGGCCTTAACCGCCACAACGCGCGCCGAGTTGATAGGCAGGTCGCCGGTGCGGTATCCGGAGGCGTATATCACCTCATCGATTTGATCTCCGGTGAGCCCGGCTCGCTTGATGGCCTCGCGGATGGGAATCGGGCCAAAATCGATGTCACTTAACGGGGCCAGTGAACCGCCGAATTTACCAATAGCTGTCCGTACTGCGCTAGCAATGACTACTTCTTGCATAAGTCCTCCTATGACTTAATTTATAATGTATATAGTGCCCATCCATAAATAGGATAATAAAAAAATTATCCTATTTATGGATGGGCACTACCCAATTTATGACAGGAAATAAATCCGCCGTGTTGTTCGCATTATGGCGTTTACCATATAGCTATATTACAGCTATATTACAATTGAATTTTAGTCAAGAAATAAATGCAATTAATTTTTATTAATACATAATAAGGCCTTTTCTTGGCGTACGACAAAGAAGGCTGCACGTCAGAACGACAGGGTTCCCCTTTCCAACTGGCTGAAATACCCCTGGGGATCCTCCAAATATTCAATGGTATCGAGGATGGATATAAAATGCTCACTTTCTTCTTTGGAAAGCAGCATGAAAAATTTCTTCTGAAACGGATCATCTGTTTCATCGGCTTTGGATTGATAAAATTTTATCCCATCATTTTCCAACTGCATTGCCATTTTCAGAGCCGAAATATCGGTTTCAGATCCCGTTACTTTTTCGTCAATGCTCTCCAGGGCATGGGTGAAAATGTTTGCAATCGTTTCTGAAGGATCTCTGGTCAACGCAAGATCCGGCCAGTTTCCGCTTTCCTCAAGCGATTTGTATATGCTGGTCAATTTGACGATATGTTTTTCTTCAGCCCCTGCCAGGTCGTTAAAAACGTTTTGTGTAAACTTGTTCTGTGCCTTTCCGGCGGATTGTTCATAAAAAGATTTGCCGTCTTTTTCCATTTTGATTGCCTGTTTGAATGAATCTAATCGAGTATCAACCATTTTGGTTCCTCCTTCTCTGTTCGCAAATACCATAACCCAAAATCATGATATATACTCACATTGTCAAAGATAAAGTGACGATAGCCGCCGCCGGCTTCCTTTACTACCCAAAGGTCAGGTATTGATGTATGGAGTCCGGCTTATTCACATCGTTCACGGTAATCATCCAATTTCTGCCGCAACCAATCCGGGACATCCCTTTTCTTAAAGGTGACCATATCCAGACAAACCGTCACATTCTGTCCCTGAACCAGGACCTCGTCGCGTCCTTCGAGAAATGTGGTGTAACCCCAGGTGATGGACGTTTGACCGATGGCCACGACGCGAATTTCCACTTCAAAATGATCTCCGTAGCGCAGCGGTCGGCAAAAATCGGTCTTCAGGTTAACCGTGGGAAGTCCGATGCGGTGCCTGAGCACTACGGTGGGATAGTCAATACTGCCCGCCTGGTCAATGTCACCAAAACGAACTTTTAAACCGGCTCGAAATGCCATGGAAGACCTCCTTCGGCGCCCATTTCTAATGTTCCCGTTTCACGATGCGGTCATTCTATTAGCGCCAGCACATCATCCTCTTCAACTTCATCGCCCTCTTTGACCCGGATTTCCTTGACAATACCACCGAACGGACTATACACGGGTGTTTCCATTTTCATTGCTTCGATGACCAGCGCTTGGTCATCTTCATCTACAGTGGCGCCGGCTTCGAGATTTACTTTAACTATTTTCCCGGCAAGGGGGGCACAAATCTCTTCAGACATTTTCCTATTCCTTTCATATTATTTTAGCAAGGTTAAAAATATACCGGCTGCAATCACTGTTCCGATAACCCCGGCGACATTGGGCCCCATGGCATACATCAACAGGTAATTCTTCTTGTCCGCCTCCGCCCCCACCTTGTGAACCACCCGTGCGGCCATGGGAACTGCAGATACCCCGGCGGCGCCGAGAAGCGGATTGATTTTCTCTTTTAAAAATAGATTCATAAATTTAGCCAGCAGCAGCCCGGTGGCGGTGCTGATAATAAACGCCCCGAGCCCCAGGCAGAAGATGGCGATAACTTTGGGCTGCAGGAAATTCTCGGCATTCATGGTCGCCCCCACCGATATGCCCAAAAAGATGGTGACGATGTCGAGCAGTTCGTTCTGGGATACACGGGTAAGCCGTTCAACGACTCTGGCTTCCCGGAACAGGTTTCCCAGCATGAACATGGCAATCAGCGGCGCCGCCGCCGGCACCAGGAGAATAATGACAAGCGTGGCGGAGAGTGGGAAAATTATTGTTTCAATCCGTTTCACTTTCCTCTTTTTTTTCATTCGAATGCACCGCTCCTCTTTGGTGGTCAGGAGGCGCATGATCGGCGGCTGAATAATGGGAACCAGCGCCATGTACGAATAGGCAGCCACAGCGCAGCTTCCCAGGAGATGCGGTGCCAGCTTGGAGGCCAGGAAAATAGTTGTCGGGCCGTCCGCCCCTCCGATGATGCCGACGGTGGCCGCTTCACTCAGGCTGAATCCAAACGCGTGGGAGACAAAAAAGGTCACATAGACCCCGGCCTGGGTACCGGCACCCAGAAAAATAAGGCTCGGCCTTGCCATCAAGGGCCCGAAATCAGTGAGTGCACCGATCCCCAAAAAAATGAGCGGCGGGATAACCTCCCACTGAATCCCATAGTGGTAGAACCGCCAAAGAAGGCCTTCATGGGGTTTCATTAAATCCGCCAGGGGCAGATTCACCACGATGATCCCGAATCCGATTGGCAATAGAAGCAGCGGCTCATATTTTTTGGCAATGGCAAGATATATCAACACGAACCCGACCACCCACATAAAGACCATGCCGGGGGTTAGATGAACAAATCCGGAGGTTTCAATCAGGGACAGCAAAGTGCCGTTCATTTTTTTACCTTTTTGTGGGAGGCATTAAAAAAGCGTTTGGTGCCTGCCGAAATGAGCCTGATAGTGACATACAACAGCCCCATGCCGGCGAATACACCGCCTAAGCCTGCCGCAAAGATGATCAGTGCATCGTTCATGGATACCATCCTTTAACACTATTTTCGTGCAGCAGATAACCGTCATACTAAATTGTAATCACTTCTTCCATATTTCCTGTGCTTGGCACTGAGGGAAGACAAATAAACAATACAATATGCATGCCAATTAGCAGGATGAGGAAAATATCTTTTATTTCAAAGTGTTATACCTGAGAAAAAACCTGGGAGATAAGGAAGCGCAAATATTGAGGTGTAATTTCTTGTAAAAACAGAATTGTTATTCTTGCAGCACAATAATGGATAACGGATTGCCTTTTATTTGTTTCGAAACTTGCTGAGGTTGTATTTTTTCAGCAGGGCATAGAGGCGAGGGATTGACAGGCCGGAGAGATTGCATGCCATTTCCCGATTGCCTTTGGCGCGTAGCATCAGCGCGTTCAAATAGCCTCTCTCGGATTTTGAGAGTTCCGAATTCCGGAACGTTTTAAACGCTGGGAAAGGATCGGCATCTTCAAGGGTGACATGGATGCTGTTTGACCTGGCTGATGCGACTGATGCCTTCTCGCGCACGAACTGAGCTCGGATGTCCGTCGGAAGATGTTTGGGGTAGAGCGTCGGCTCGTCTCCCGCAACGGCCATGGCACGTTCCAGGCAATGCACAAGCTCCCGTACGTTCCCCGGCCAGTCATAACTGATCAGCGCTTGCTCGAATTCAGGGGAAAAACCCTTGGTACCAACGCCGTGGTCTTCACCCATATCAGCCAGATAAAAACGGAGAAGCTCCTTAATATCCGCTTTGTTTTTTCTTAAAGTGGGGAGCTGGATGGTCAGTGTGCGCAGCCGGTACAGGAGGTCGGCACGGAAACTGCCTTTGCTGACCAAGTGGTCGAGGTCTCGATTGGTGGCGGCAACCAGTCTGAAGTCACAGTCAATCTCATGCTTGGCGCCGATTGGGCGAAAACGTCTCTCCTGCAGGACCCTGAGAAATGACGTCTGTGTGTCCAGGGGCAGTTCGCCGACTTCATCCAGGAACAGGGTGCCGCCGTGGCTCTGCCGGATCAGACCATCCCTGGCCGTGTCCGCGCCGGTGAAGGCCCCCCTTTCGTGCCCAAAGAGGGTACTTTCCACCAGGGACCGGGGAAGCACGGTGCAGTCCACAACTATAAATTTTTTCCCTGATCGGCCACTATTGTTGTGAATCGCCCAGGCGAAAAGCTCCTTTCCGGTTCCCGTCTCACCGGCGATGAGTACATTCGTATTGGTGGCCGCTGCCTGGGCCACCTGGTCCAGACAGCTTTCGATCAGCACTGAGCTGCCGATAATGTCTTCCCGTTTGAGACGCTTCGGTTTGCGGCTTGCGATTTTTTCAGCCCGGTATTGCAGGGCGCGTGAGACCGAAAGGGAGACCACCTCCTTTTCAATGGGTTTCTGGATATAATCCCATGCGCCGGAATCAAATGCCAGCCGGGCGCCGTTTTTATCGCCGGTACCGGTCAGGATAATTACTTCAGGCTGGGACGGCGCTACCAGTATTTGAGGCAGGATATCAAGCCCGCTGCCTTCAGGGAAATCCAGATCCAGGACGACAAGGTCAAAGGTGCCCGATAGCACCAGGGAGAGCCCGTCGTTCATATAGGTGGCATTATCGATGCTGTGCCCCAACTGGGAAAAAATCTGTGACAGCACCCCATGGATGACAGGGTCATCGTCAACAATAAGAATGTTTGCCATTATTGATCTCCACTATGTCTAATCACTTCAGCTCGCCAGCCATCCAGTACTTTGCGTACTGCTTCGGCAAGCTTTCGCGTCAGCAACGGTTTCATCAATATTTCCTTTATCCCGGTGCGGTCGATTTGTCCACGGTCTAATTCACCGCTGAATCCGGTACAAAGTATCACCGGCAGATCCGGGCAGATTTTTTTCAAGGCCAGTGCGAGGTCCAGGCCGGTCATGTCCGGCATCATATGGTCGGTGACCACCAGATCGAATCGGTCCGGAGATGCTTCAATTAATGTCAGGGCGTTGAGGCCGCTTGTGTTGATGTCGACCCGGTATCCCAATTCTGCCAACATTTTCCCTCCCAACTGGGCAAGCGATACCTCGTCATCGATAATAAGAACGGATTCCGTTCCTCCGGGCAGGGGGCTCGGTGAAAAGATCTCGCCTTCCTCTAAGGCATGACCTGGAATTTGAGG
>JAFDDL010000031.1 GCA_019310865.1 Deltaproteobacteria bacterium
CCCAAAATTGAGACAAGGCTGTGGGTTTTATCCACCCGCAATCTGCCAATGGTAAATTGCGAGTCCGGGTGCTGATAGGTAATCCGTTCCAGGTGTCCTTGTATGGTGATCATCGGGAATTATCAGGTCGGTGCTCATTCGGCCACGAGCACCGCCTCCTTGAACCCGCTTCTGATAAGCTTCGCTTCATAATCGATTGCCTGATTCAAGGTGGTCCATCGCCCGACACGAACCCGGTAAAAGGTGAAACGGCCATCATGATATGTTGTGATATGGGCGTGGTCATAGATCTTTGACAGCCGGTCCCTGAGCCTTTCGGCATTGGCCCGTTCCCGAAAGGCACCCACCTGGACGGTAAAAACGCCGTGCTGATAATCCACCGACTGGTATTCGGGGCGTTTTTGCCCCTTGGTCGGGGGGTTGGCCCGGCCCAGTACGACCACCTCCACCGGTGCCGTGCCGGGACCGACCAATCCCAGCTTCTTGGCGGCGGCATAGGAAAGATCGATGATCCGACCTCTGACAAACGGCCCCCTGTCATTGACCCGGACATCGAGCGTGGCGCCGGTGTTCAGGTTCCGAACACGAACCCAGGTGCCCAGGGGCAATGTCTTGTGCGCGGCAGACAAGCCATACATATTGTAAACTTCACCGTTGGATGTTTTTCGGCCATGGAAATCCTTTCCGTACCAGGAGGCAATGCCCTTTTGGCGAAAACCGTGCGCATTGGCAATGGGCCGGTACCACTTGCCGTCAACCCGATACGGTTTGGGCGCATCAGGTGATTTCGGGGGTAGTTTCGGGGGGGCTTTCGGGGCCGGCACGGTTCGTGCGCAACCGGAAAAAACCATCAGCCCGAAAACGATCAGCCCAATCCATCGTATGGTGCCGTGCCTAAAATGTGGTTTCATGCCTACTCCCGGTGGATCCCGACCGTCGGATTAGTCCCCCCCCAATGCCAGCTCAAGCACTTCCTGCATCTTGTCGGCAAAATGAAAGGTCATATCCTGCCGAACCTTAGGCGGAATATCCTCCAGGTCTTTCTCATTCCATTTGGGCAAGATCAACGTTTTAATGCCCGACCGGTGGGCTGCCAGGACTTTTTCCTTGATGCCTCCCACCGGCAGCACCTGCCCGCGAAGGGTGATTTCACCGGTCATGGCCAGATCGCGTTTGATCCGCCGGTTGGTGATCAGCGACACAAGGGCCGTAAGCATAGTCACACCGGCCGAAGGACCGTCCTTTGGTATGGCACCGGCGGGGATATGGATGTGAATATCATGAGAGGTGAAAAAGGCATCCGGTACCGATAACGCCTCAGCATGAGACCGAATGAAACTCAATGCCGCACTGGCAGATTCCTTCATCACATCTCCCAGCTGGCCGGTGAGCGTCAATCCTTTGGCACCGGGCATGGACGTCGCCTCGATGAACAGAATCTCACCGCCAAACGGTGTCCAGGCAAGGCCCACCGCCACTCCCGGAATGGCGGTCCTGGCTCTGGTTTCCCGTGTGAGTCGAACCGCGCCGAGATACTCATGCAAATTTTTAATGCTGATGGTCACCTTTTTTGCGGTACCTTCCGCAATTTTTGCGGCAACACCCCGGCAGACACCGGCAATCTCGCGTTCAAGATTTCGAAGACCGGCCTCGCGGGTATAACCGGAAATAATCTGCTTCACAGCGGCCTTTGTGATGGTGATCTGCCCGGCTTTGATGCCATGGGCATCGCGCTGGCGCGGTATCAGGTAACGGTTTGCAATCTGAATCTTTTCATCTTCGGTGTAGCCCAGCAGCTGCAGAATCTCCATACGGTCTCGCAGGGGTGGCGGAATGGTGTCCAGCACATTGGCAGTGGTGATAAACATCACGTTGGACAGATCAAAGGGAACATCGAGGTAGTGATCCTGGAATGAAAAATTCTGCTCCGGATCCAATACTTCCAAAAGCGCCGAAGACGGATCACCGCGAAAATCGCTGCCGACCTTGTCGATCTCATCGAGTATGAACACCGGATTGCTCGATTCGGCTCTCCGAATCCCCTGGATAATTCGGCCGGGAAGTGCTCCGACATAGGTCCGTCGATGCCCCCGTATCTCGGCCTCATCACGGACCCCGCCAAGGGACAGCCGGCTGAACTTTCGCCCCAGGGCCCGGGCAATGGAGTTTCCAAGGGAGGTTTTACCGGTCCCCGGAGGGCCGGCAAAGCAGAGAATCGGCCCCTTTGAATCGGGTTTGAGTTTTCGAACCGCTATATACTCCAGAATCCGTTTCTTTGCCTTTTCAAGCCCGAAATGGTCTTCATCCAGAACATTGCGGGCCGTTTGAATATCCAGATTGTCCTCCGTGCGTTCATGCCACGGCAAGGCGGTCAACCAATCGAGGTAAGTGGACGCAACTGTGTATTCGGAAGAGGATGGATGCATGCGCGACAGGCGATCCAACTCCCGCTCGGCTTCCTTCTTGGCTTCATCCGGGAGGTTCTTGGCTTCAATCTTGGCTCGATAATCCTCTACTTCCACATTGGAGTCATCGGTTTCACCCAATTCTTCTTTGATGGCCTTGAGTTGCTGGCGCAGGTAATATTCCCGTTGGCGCTTGTCCATATCACCCTTTACCTGGTTTTGAATTTTGCTACCCAGCTCCAGAATTTCCCGTTGATGGTTGACCAGCCGGGTGGCTTCCGTAAGTCGCTTTTTCACGTCAAGTATCTGCAGGACTTTTTGCTTCTCCACGGCTGTCGCGTTGATGGTGGAGGCGATCATGTCGGCCACGACACCCGGTTCCTGAAGGCTCTTGGCCATGGCGATGATTTCCTGCGGCAGTCCCGGTGACAATTCCACCACCCGGGCGAACTGGCTGGTAATGTTGGCCATGAGCGCCTCGGTTTCTTTGTCTTTGGCCCGAATATCCTTCAGGTGCGCCACCTGTGCGGTGAGGTAGTCGTTTCCATTAATGAACTTTTTCACCTTGAAGCGCTCCAGGCCCTGCACCAGCAGCTGGGCCTTGTCGTCCTCCGTTTTGGCCATTTTCAGAATCAGCGCGCTGGTTCCATAGGTATACAGATCCTTTTCGGGCTCCACATCCTTTTGCGGTGACTCTTTTGAAACCAGCAGGCCGATAACCCGGTCTTTTGACATGGCTTCATCGATGAGCTTTACCGATTCGGCCTGCATCACCACTAACGGCAGAACCATTTTGGGAAACAGGACCACATCGAACAGGGGCAGTATGGGCATAACATCGGAAATATTATCAGTACCGAAATCCATGGCGGGATTCTTTGTCATGGCATCCTCCAACTATCTCGCTTGAAGTATCGTTTTTTTATCAACCGTATCAGGATCATATCATTTTACGGGTCAACCGGATTACAGGAGATATTCAGCCATCTGAAATGGCAATCTTGTGCGTTTTATCCAACGGCATTTTGGACAGCCGGATTTTGAGGAATCCATTGCTAAATGACGCGGTAACATTATTTGAATCGATGGGAGCCGGCAGGTACAATATGCGCTCAAAGGTACCGTACTGGATTTCCGCCAACCGATAGGTCGCTGCACTCTCAGGTGGGATTCCCAGTCGTTTTCCATGAATCTTAACCGCACGGTTGTTAATTTCGACATCGAGATCTTCTTTGTCCACACCGGCAATTTCAGCAATGATGACAATTTGCTCCCGTGTCTCGAAAATATCCATTGGCGGCTTCCAAGCGCATTCGGAACAGTCGAATGTTGGATTCAATGCCCTGGGCCTGAAAAATCCTTCAATTGTTTTTTCAATTTTGGAACTCATGTCTTCAAAATCGCCCCCAAATCTGATCTTAATAAAGTCCATGTTCGGCTCCTCACGCATGCCTACCCGGGATCGATCGGTTTCCGGATGGGGTCTCAACGGGTTATCAATGTCTTTTTACCCTTCAAAATCAGAAATTTAACACCTGATCCTCATTTTGTAAAGGGAAGATAAGGATCGGATCGGGGTCTATGTTGTGTTTTGCCGAAAATTACCGTATGACGCGACTATGATGTTCCATGGCGCGTTGAAAACCAAATCGATCATAAGCACCCAGTATTTTCTTTTTTTTGGGGCACTTGGCGTCTTTTTACCCTATTTCAACCTCTACTGCTACCACCTGGGATTCTCCGGATTTCAAATCGGCCTCATCTCTTCAGCTCGATCCATCACACTGGTTGTCTTTCCCTTCCTTTGGAGCATTCTGGCCGATCGGTATCGAATGCGGCGATCCATTTACATCTTCTGCCTGGTGACCAGCACGGCAGTCTGGGCCTTTTATTTGTTCACCGATCAGTTTGTCCCCATGCTGGTTATCACGATATGTTACGGCATATTTTTTTCTCCCATCATCAGTTTCCTGGAGGCCATTACCATGGACCTTCTTGGAAGGGAAAAAATGCGCTATGGCTCGATACGGGCCTGGGGGTCCATCAGCTTTATCATTACGGTCCTGGTGATGGGCAAGGCCATCGATCGGTCATCTGTGAATATTATCATTGCCTGTATTCTGGCTGCGTTTGCAGTGCAAAGCCTATCTTCATTTGCACTTCCGGTGCCGGCTGCCAATAAGAAAATCATTGCGCTGAGCCAGGCAAAAATTTTCTTTAACCGGCGCGTGCTTCTGTTTCTGATCTGCGCCTTTCTCATGCTGGTCAGCCACGGGACCTACTATGGCTTTTTTTCAATCCACCTGGAAAGCCTCGGTTACGACAAAACCTTTATCGGATTGTCATGGGCCCTTGCCTCCACGGCTGAAATTCTGGTGATGATCAAGTCGGAAAAAATCTTCAAACGCTTTTCCCTTGACCATGTGATTCTTTTTTCCATTTTCGTCGGCGCGCTTCGCTGGTTTGCGCTCTACAGCTCAAACAGCACCCTGGTGATTCTTGTCACCCAGATATCTCATGCGGTCACCTATGGCACGTTTCACATGGCCAGCATTCTCTATATCGATCGACTGGCACCTGAGGAAGCAAAGACACTCGGCCAGGCCATCAACAACTCACTCACATACGGCCTGGGTTTGATGGTTGGTTTTTTCCTGAACGGGTGGCTGTTTGACATTCTGGGATCCAATACCTTGTTTTTCATCAGTGGTGCGATCGGCGTTTCGGCCGGCGTGATGTTCACCGCTTCGACCCGCAGGCGACATGAAACCAACCCGTAAGGATATCGACATCATTCAAAGCCGACTGCCGGCCTGGTACCGGAAAAACCAGCGCAATTTGCCCTGGCGCGAAACCGATGACCCCTATTCGATCTGGGTGTCGGAGGTCATGCTCCAGCAAACCCAGGTAAACACCGTTATGCCGTTCTATATTGAATTTTTAAAACGGTTTCCCACCATGAACCGCCTGGCCGAGGCAACTCAGCAGCAAGTTCTCAAGTCCTGGGAAGGGTTGGGCTATTATGCCCGGGCTCGAAACTTTCACCGGGCCGCTCAAATCGTAATGGCGCAGCATAATGGTATCATTCCCGATACATATCAAGAATTTAAGGCCCTTCCGGGCGTTGGCGACTATATCGCCGCCGCCGTCCTTTCCATTGCATTCAAAGCCCCCTACGCGGTGGTGGACGGCAATGTGAAACGGGTCTTTTCCCGTCTCTTCTGCCTAGACCAGGCCATCAACCACCCATCGGCAAAAAAGACCTTTTCCACACTCGCTGATTCCCTGCTGGACCGTCAGCGACCGGACCAATTCAACCAGGCGCTCATGGAACTGGGGGCCCTGATTTGCAAACCCGAACCCCAATGCCGTGCATGTCCCCTGAAAATCCGATGCGGCGCCTTCAGGACGAAGCGGGTGGGCGAGTATCCCAAAAAAATCAAGAAAAACCCGACACCGACGCATCACCTGGTAGCGGGCGTGGTTTGGCGCCGGAAAAAGGTTTTGATCACCCAGCGTAAAGCAGATGGCCTGCTGGGGGGACTGTGGGAATTTCCGGGTGGGACCGTAAGGGGTCAAGAAGCGCCCCCGAATGCCTGTCTAAGGCAAATTCGGCAGGAAGCCGGTCTCGTTGTGGAAATGGAGGATCATATCACCCGTGTCAAGCATGCCTACACGCATTTTAAGATTATCATGGACGTATACTGCTGCCGGTATATCACCGGTAAGATAAAACTGGCACAACCTGCGGATTACCGATGGATCACCCTGGATCAGATCCCGGATTTTCCGTTTCACAAGGCCATTCACAAATTTATTCCGGACCTGAAAAAATGTCCGCCTGCCACCGGACAAAGGGCGTAATTCGACGTCTGGCCTGGCGTCGGCCCTCTCCAGGTGCTTGGAATGGGGCTAAGGGGGGTCTGAAACACCCAGGGCGCTGCGAACGGCGCCAACAGCATCATCAATACCGACGGTGCCGGTATTGATGATGAGATCATAATTCAACGGATCATCGATATCCGCGTTGAAATGCTTTCGAATGAATGCGCGGCGATCCGATTCGGTCCGAATGATGCGTCGTTTGGCCTCCACCGGACTCACCCCGAAGGCCTTGGCGACATGCTCAATTCGGATCTCTCTGGGTGCGATGATTCGAAGTCTGAAGCGCCGATTGGGGGGCAGGATAAAGTTGGCCCCTCTTCCCACAAGCACTGCGCGGCCATGTTTTCCGACAACCCCCACCACTTTCATCAGGTGCTTTAAATACTCGTCCGGCCACAGGTGGTGCGAATCGACCAGGGAGGAAATCCAATCTTCCAATACATTCATGGCCTTCTCGTCGAGGGTTTTCAGCAGACTTCTGTGAACCTGCGCGCTTTCCGCCATGCGATGGATCATTTCCTGGTGAAAGATGCTGATACCCAAGTCGGATGCCAGCGATTCAGCAATGAGGCGACCGCCGCTTCCCGGTTCCCGGGAAATGGTGATGACCGGAATTTCCCGCTTTTCCCGGGCCGCCGCCGGATGCAATATCTGCCATCTTTGTACCTGCTCTTCGACAATTTGCTGAATTGAACGGTGTTTGGTCTTCATAGTCCCTCCTTCACCACATTAGAAATCATTACAGCAGCACCAGTGCAGCAGGAAAAACAACAGGAGATACAAGGGGTTATCCGTTATGTCTCAATACCAACATCATACGCCTCTTTGGCCGGCGTGACAAGAATAAAATGGTTCGTGGTGCAAGGCTTAAGGGAAAACAATCGGCTCGGATATGGTCAGTACCTCCGGTCCGGATTCGGTCATCAGGACATCGTTTTCAATTCGAAATCCACCGATATCGGATGTAATCCCCGGTTCAATGGTGAAAATCATGCCGGGCACCAACAGTGTCTCGCGCCAGTATTTCAACATCTCCGGATCGGTCGGCTTGGGCGCCAATCCCGGTGGGTCATGGGTTTCCAATCCGATGCCATGCCCCAGACCATAGGGCATGTTCAATCCCTTTGATTTAATGTAATCAATGACCGCTTCGGCAACTCGGTGTGCGGGTACTCCCGGTTCGAGCATTCCAATCGCCATATCGTAGGCTTCCCGGTTGACATCGACGATTTTCTGTTGATCGGCCGTGAGCTTTCCGAAGGTCATGGGAACCGTTACGTCTGTGGCGTAGCCTTTCCACATCAGGCCAAAATCGATTAACGCCAGTCCCGGCAGATCCAACTGCGCCTCGGAGGCCGGCGGCACCTGGTGGATCATTCCGGAACGGTCACGGTTGGCCACCAAGCTATCGAAACTGGGGCCCTGGGCCCCACGTTCTTTCATCTTATTTTCCATAAACAACGCCAGATCGATTTCCCGCAATCCGGGATTTGCCTCGATAAAGGGCCGAATCTCCCGGATCAGTTCGTTGGTCACCTGGGTGCCTTCCCGCAAGATTTCGATTTCGCGGGCCGTTTTGACCGATCGTGCTTTTACAAAGGCATGGGCGATGCCATCACCCTGGCAGACAATATTCGCATCGGGAAAGGCCGCTTGAAGCTGCAAGACAAGCAGGTGCCCCTCAGTGGGAAGCACCTCCAACGTGAAGTTGTTGTTGAGTTTGTCTTTCAAGGCTGCAACCAGGGCGGCCCTGTAGGATCGTTTGTATTCACCGATATCGATCAACCGATCCACCTGGGACATCTTCTGGGCAACGACCATGTCCCAGGCAATCAGCGCCGTGTATCCATCTGAAAAAAGCAGCAATTGGGCGTCTGACGGCTGGCCGCTCAGATAGGCCAAATTCAGGTTACGCCCTCTTTCAAAATCCGAGACCAGCACGACATCGATTCCGCGCGATTTCATATCCGAAAGGATTTGATCCATTTTCTCTGGTGTGATAATTTTCATGGGATATCCTCTGTTTACTGGATAGGTAATCACGATGAATTGGAGAATGCAATTTAAAAAGAATAGGCCTTTATGGTAAAACACGCAGGTCTGTTAAGTCAAATGTTGTTTCCTATTGACCCATCGGCCCCTTTTCGATAGGTTCATATGATGTTTAAGTACGGATTTTCTTATTTTTCGAAATGTTGCAAGGATTTTTCAGAATGACGGAACCCACGATCACACAGGATCAGATTGATGCGCTGTTAAAAGAAGTGGCCATTGAAGATCGAATCCAAAATCAATATGAACGGATAGAACTCAAGATCGACCAATTATTGTCTCAAACACAATCAAAGGACCTGACGGCCGCAAAAGCCGCCTTGGGCAGGCAGATGGCATTTGTAACCCGTAACAACTCCGAATCCCAGGACACGGCCCCGAAGCTGCGCGATGAGATGAAAAAACTGGCGATCGACCTGCTTGGACTGACAAACGATATTGGCCTTTTTGAGCGGATCGTAAAGCTTCAAACTCTGATTGGTCTCAATCTTTACCGGGTAAAACAGGATCGACGTCAGCACCCACGGTTTCCATTGACGGTTGATGTCACGCTGAAAGCCAATGGAAATGTCCACCGGCTGTATGCAAACGATATATCCAGCATCGGTCTTTCGCTGATTGCAACGGAAAAATTGCCCGTGGGCAGACGATATGGCCTCATATTCTCATCGTTGCCGGACCAGGAGCACCAAATCGATGTGCTTCGAGTTCGCAAAATGCCACAAGATCAGCTGTTGATCTACCAAGCCGCCTGCACGTATGCAAATCTGCTTCCCTGGGCAACCATTCGAAAAATCATCGAGTCAGTTGTTCAATAACGTTGTGGATAACACTTGAAGTGATCTCAAAGCATTAGATCTGAAACCACTTCTACATGTTTCGGCGATACTGCCCGCCCACATCATACAGCGCGCGGGTAATCTGTCCCAGTGAAGCGTAACGGACCGTATTCATCAACTCGGCAAAGACATTTCCGCCTGACAGCGCCGTTTCCTGCAATTTTGCCAGGGCCCCGGGGGCATCGGCTTTGTTTCGCTCCGTAAAGGAAGCCAGTCGGTCGAGCTGGGACTGTTTCTCATCCTCGGTTGCCCTGACCAACTCAAGTGTATCGGCCATTTCCGACAACCCCACATCCGGATCACGAAACGTGTTGACGCCGACGATGGGCAGTTCGCCGGTGCTCTTGAGCATCTCGTAATACATAGACTCTTCCTGAATTTTACTTCGCTGATAACCGGTCTCCATGGCACCTAAAACACCGCCCCGGGAAGCAAGTCGATCGAATTCCGCCAGAACCGCCTCTTCCACAAGTCGGGTCAACTCTTCCACAATGAAGCTGCCCTGGCTGATGTTTTCGTTTTTCGCGATTCCCCATTCCCGGTTGATAATTAGCTGAATGGCAAGGGCCCGGCGGACGGATTCAGCGCTTGGGGTGGTGATCGCCTCATCGAAGGCATTGGTATGCAGGCTGTTGCAATTATCGTATATGGCGCATAGGGCCTGAAGGGTGGTTCGAATATCGTTGAACTGAATGTCCTGGCTGTGCAGCGATCGACCCGAGGTCTGAATGTGGTACTTGAGCATCTGCGACCGGTCGTTGCCGCCGAGCATGTTGCGCATGGCAATGGACCAGATTCGTCTCGCAACACGCCCGATGACGGTGTATTCCGGGTCAAGCCCGTTGGAGAAGAAAAAGGACAGGTTCGGTGCAAAGCTGTCAATATCCATCCCGCGCGACAGATAATACTCCACATAGGTAAACCCGTTGGCCAGTGTGAAGGCCAGTTGGGTGATGGGGTTGGCCCCGGCTTCTGCAATGTGATATCCGGAAATGGATACGGAGTAGAAGTTGCGGATCTCTTTCTCGATGAAGTACTGCTGGATGTCACCCATCATCTTGAGTGCAAAATCGATGGAGAATATACAGGTATTTTGCCCCTGATCCTCTTTGAGAATATCGGCCTGAACCGTCCCGCGGACGCTTTTTAGCACCTTCTCGCAAATAGACTGATACGACGACGACGCGTCGACCGATGGCTCGCTGCCGGTTTCAGCCCGGTGGCGGTCCATCTGCTGGTCAATGGCGGTGTTTAAAAACATCGCAAGGATAATGGGCGCTGGTCCGTTAATGGTCATGGAAACAGAGGTGCCGGGTGCACATAAATCAAATCCGTCATAAAGGGTCTTGACGTCATCCAGGGTGCAGATGCTGACACCGGATGTGCCCACCTTTCCATAGATATCCGGTCGAATTTCCGGATCCTGTCCATAAAGCGTCACGGAATCAAAGGCGGTGGACAATCTCTTGGCTTCATATTCAGCCGAAAGCAGTTTAAAGCGCGCATTGGTCCGCCCCGGCCCACCCTCTCCGGCAAACATTCGGGTCGGGTCCTCATCGGCCCGTTTCAAGGGAAACACACCGGCCGTATAGGGAAAGGCGCCTGGAATATTTTCTCTCCGCATCCACCGATATATCTCACCCGGGTCCTTGAATCCGGGCAGGGCGACCTTGGGAATTTTCGTATGCGACAAGGATGTATGATAAAGGGGAAGTCGTATCTCACGGTCCCGGACATTGTAAACCAGATCGTCTTGGGTGTAGTCATGGCGAATCGCTTCCCATTGGCCGATCAGCTGACGGGTTTCAGGGGCCAGTTGCGACTCGGACGCTTCGATCGCCTCTTTGAGCTGCGCAGTCAGCGTATCGGCATTCTGCGCTTTGAGTGTCCCGAACGTTTCCTTCAGATGCCATGTTTGTCGAACCTTGTCCGCCTCGGACTCGGTCTCCCGATGGTAATCCCGAACCGTGTCGGAAATCTCGGCAAGGTATCGGGTCCTTTCCGGTGGAATAATGATGGTTTTGGATGATGAGGTTTTAATGTCCGATCTGGGCAGGTTCGATGCAAACACCACATCGGTTTTTTCGCCGATGGCATCTATCACCGCATGATACAGAGCCGTGACACCGTCATCGTTAAATTTCGAAGCGATGGTGCCAAAAACCGGCATATCTTCCGGCGTTCGATCGAAGGCCTGCCGGTTTCGCTGCATCTGTTTGCGCACGTCCCGAACCGCGTCGTCGCTGCCGCGCTTTTCAAATTTGTTGACAGCCACCAGGTCCGCATAATCGAGCATGTCGATCTTTTCCAACTGGGATGGGGCGCCAAACTCGCTGGTCATCACATAGAGGGACACATCCACGAGATCCGTCACCATGGAATCCCCCTGGCCGATCCCAGCCGTTTCGACGATGACCAGATCGAATCCGGCGGCTTTGGCCACCGAAATGGCATCGGCCAGGGCGTCGGGAATCTCGGCATTGGATTGGCGAGTTGCCATACTTCTCATATACACCCGGGGATGCCCCAGGGCATTCATCCGAATCCGATCACCCAACAGCGCGCCACCTGTTTTTCGCCGTGACGGATCACAGGAAATAATCGCCACATGGGCATCTTTGATGTCGTGAAGCAGGCGTAAAATCAATTCATCGGTTAACGACGATTTGCCGGCGCCGCCGGTTCCGGTAATGCCCAGAACGGGTATTTTTGCCGACTCGATTTTGGCCTGAATCTGCTTTCTGAGATTTACCAGATGGCCGTTTTCTTTTGCCTTGACCTGTTCCACCGCGGAAATCATTCGGGCCACCATGGGCTTGTTTCCGGGAGAAAGCTGGGCGGCATCGATCTTTTTATCACCGACGATATCAAAATCCATCTGCTGGACCATGTGATTGATCATGCCCTGGAGCCCCATCCGGGCACCGTCTTCCGGGGAGTAGATTTTGGTAACGCCGTATTGTTTCAACTCCTTGATCTCTTGCGGCACAATCACGCCACCGCCGCCGCCGAAAATCTTGATATGGGATGATTCATACTCAGCAAGCAGGTCAACCATGTATTTGAAGAATTCAACGTGCCCACCCTGATAACTGGAAATGGCAATGCCGTGGGCGTCTTCTTCAACGGCGGCGTCGACGATTTCTTTCACGGATCGGTTATGGCCCAGGTGGATGACCTCCACACCGGTGGACTGAAGAATTCGCCGCATGATATTAATGGATGCATCGTGTCCGTCAAATAACGAGGTGGCGGTAACGACACGGATTAGATTCCGGGGCTGGTATACGGTGACTTGCTGATCCATAATCCCTCCTGGGTGCAAAAAGGCCTGTGGCCTTTATCATGGTTTTTCTGGTAAGACCTAATGGTTGCAAATGTTTATTTTATTGTCAAGATGAAAATGATCCGCCGCCGATAACAATCAAATCAATATAAATTTTTTTATATAAATATTAGGTTGATAAATAATTTAAATGAGGGTATACTTCAAAAAGTTTTTGTATTGATTCTAATTGATATATCTGGTCTGACCAGCATGACAACTCCCTGTGCCGCGGTCTGTTTTAATCGCGTGGCCCTTCACAATGCGGTGGCCGGAAATGTTTAGGAAAACCTGTATGGAAGATCTTTTTAGTCAAATAAAACCCCTCAAAGTATCCAAAGAAGTGGCCAATCAAATCCGGGGCTTAATCAAAGACGGCAAGCTTCAGCCCGGCGACAAGCTGCCCCCCGAACGAAACCTTGCCGCGTTTTTAGGCGTCGGGCGCTCTTCGCTGCGCGAAGCGATCAACAGCCTTGAAACCATGGGGTTTGTGGAAACCAAAAAAAGAAAGGGAATCTTTGTCCGCAGTGTCAGCGAACCGATTCTCTCGAATCCTTTAAGAAATCTCATCAAAGAGGATAAACGCAAATTGTTTCAGCTCTACGAAATCCGAAAGGATATCGAGCTGGCCTCTGCAACCCTTGCCGCCAGGCGGCGAACAGTCGAAGACCTGGCCCGCATACAGGGGTATATCAACAAGATGGTGTTCGATGCCCGCCGCGGGCACATGTCCACGTCTGACGATATCGGTTTCCATGTCGCGATCGCCCAGGCAACCCACAACGTCATTCGGGTACACATTCTGAAAAATATTTTCGAACTGTTCAACGAGTTTATCGACCGGGTGGTTGAAATGGTCGCCAAGGAAAAAGATGACATGCTTCACAATATCGACCTGCATCAACAGATTTACAACGCCATTGAAAGGGGCGATAGTGAACACGCTCGCAAAACCATGAAAGAACTCCTCGTCTGGATAGAAAAAAACTGGCAACATGCGGACAATGCGGGCTGGTAAAATGTCATTGCATCGGACCGGCTATGGTTTTCTCTTGACACATCTGCATTTTTATGCATATACGTGCATATGAGAACAACATTAAACATTGATGATAAATTGCTGGAAAAGGCCTCGCGGCTGGCAGGTGTTAAGGAAAAAACCGCTTTGGTGCGATTGGGTTTAGAGGCGCTAATATCCCGCGAAAGCAGCAAACGCCTAGCCAAGCTTGGCGGAACCGAAAAAGATCTGCAATCCATTCCAAGACGAAGATCTGCCTAAAACGTGCCGAATAACCTATGGTCCTCATTGACACTTCCATATGGATTTCCCACCTTCGCCAAAGCAGTCGACGGCTTGAAAAGTTATTGATGGCGGCTGAAGTTATGTGCCATCCATTTATCATTGGCGAACTCGCCTGTGGTAACCTGAAAAACCGGACCGAAATCATTTCCTTGTTTCAGGCCCTTCCGATGGCGCCGAAAATTGAATTGGACGAATTCCTGATTTTTATTGACCAAAATCACTTGACGGGAAAAGGGATTGGTTTCGTTGATGTCCACCTGTTGGGGTCTGCTCAGTTGACGGGCGTCCCGCTGTGGACAGCAGATAAAAGATTAAAAGCTGTAGCAGCCAAGCTCCAATTGAGCTTTTAGGGTTCGCCTGAATCTTATATCCTGGTCGGTTGCGGCGAATTTGGCAACTCCCGGTTCATTCGTCCCATGGTATAGCCTTCCAGGTCAAGGGCCACATGGAGATAACCGATTTTTCTAAGCTTATCGATCACTGCCAAACGCACATTGTCCTTGAGCATCAGGGACAATTCATCTAAAGGCACCTCAATTCTGGCCATATTGCCGTGGTGCCTAACCCGGCAATTTGTAAAACCGCAGCTTAGAAGCATTATTTCCGCCTGATCCACCATGTGCAGCGCTGATTTTGTCAGGGGGGTTCCATAGGGGATTCGAGTCGCCAGGCATGCCATGGCCGGTTTGTTCCAGGTGGGCAGATTCATCTGTTTTGAAAGATTGCGAATATCGTCCTTGCGCAAGTGGTTTCGATGCCAAGTTCCGCTGCGATGGGGATCAGCTGTGAGGCAAGATCCTTTTTACACAGATAGCATCGCTCTTTGGTGTTGGCCACAAGCGAATCCGGGCCGATATCGTCTCTATGCAATATCCGGTGGGGGACGTTGAGGGATTCTGCCAATTCACTGGCGACCTGAATCTCACGCGCAGGATGAAACGGCGACACACAGGTCACCGCAACAACGCCATCGCTAAGGATTTTTTTTGCGACTGCCAGAAGAAACGTACTGTCAACCCCGCCGGAAAAAGCGATGAGAACGCTCCCATATCCTTTGAAAATACGCTCGAGATGCAACAGTTTGTCAGTCGGTGTATCAGCAAATGGTTTCATGGTTACCAAATTTCTTTTTTTTAAGATTCCATCAACAAAACAGTTTACAAATACCACCTAATTTAATAATTATGTGTTTTTAATTTTGCAAGGTATAATCGATTATTCAAGTCAACGTACGATAAGAGGTTCTCATGGAAAAAAAGAGTCTGCTTGGCGCAACTTCCAAAAAAAAGAGTGTCACATCTAAAAAGAAAGCGGCCCCAAAAACGACCGCCAAGAAAAATACCACGCCTGCAAAAAAAACTGCAACGACAAAAAAGGCGACAACTGTAAAGAAAGCAACGGCTGCCAAAAAGGCACCAACTGCCAAGAAGGCACCAATTGCCAAGAAGGCAACATCCGCAAAAAAACGCACGACAGCCAAGACAACAGCAAAACCGACCATAAAACGTGCAACGAGCCCGAAAAAGAAACCGTTCTCTGTCAAAGCGTTGCTTTTAAAAAAGTTTGATACACAGCCACCGGCCCAGCTATACACACCACCCACTGATAAATCGGCCGCCACAATCCCCTCGGCACCGCCATTTATATCCGGCGATTCCGATACAGTTGAAAAACGCAAAGCTCTCCTGCTGAAAAAATTCGATTTAACAGAACCGGCCCCTGTTGAAAAAACCGATATCGTATCATCTGCAAAGCCCGAGCCCGAACCGAAACCTGAGCCAAAGCCTGAACTCAAGCCCGGGTCTTCGTCGAAAAACGAAATTACCGGGACGCCCCCGAAGAAACAAGCACCTGAAAGGTCTGCCTCGAAACCAATGGAACCTGACTATACCCGGAAAGGAATCGATCCGATGAAAAAAGCAGCCATCATTGCCGGCGCATGCCTTGTTGTCATCATTGGCCTCATTATCAACGCCAGCTTCTCTAATATGTCAAAATTTTATGCCAAAGAATCCAGTGGCGCCCTTGAAATTTGGCGCGGAAAGTTCGCCCCCCTGGGAAGTGAGCAACTGATACGCCTCGACGGTGCGGTTATGTCGGACGAACTCCAGAAATCGTATACAAAATCGGAAGCGTTTTCGTTGATTTTCCAACAATATACCCAGAAAGCCGATGCGCTTCTGGACGCACCGGGAACACCGGATTTTGACCAAATCCGAGCAACCCTTGAAAAATCGCGTCCATTTGCCATAACCGACAAGCTTTCAGCTGAAATCGGTCGACGCCTAAAGGCGATTGACATGATGACGCTGATGGTCAAGGCTGAAGTGCTCGCCGGCAAGGATACGCTGGTGGGACTGGAGGCGGCCCGGGATATTTTAAAGAAAGCATTCCGTCTGAATCTGGATCGAGCGGAAAGAGACCTGGTCAAGCAAAAAATTCAACGAATCAACAGCCGAATCGACCAGTTGAATCCCACAGGTGAACCAGCGCTGAACTCGGTTCAGTAAGGGTAAAAGGGGTTTACGTGTGAATCTCATACCCATTGACTTCACTGAATGTAAACCCGTCCTTTTTAAACAAAGTCCAGCATGCATCCACTACATCGGCATCGTACAGCCGGCCCCGGTGAGCCACAATTTCCGATAATGTATTTTCCAAACCTCTGGTGGGGCGATATGGCCGATGGGAGCTTTCTGCTTCCGTGATGTCGGCAACCGTGAGAATTTTTGCCTCGAACAATATCTGATCCCCTTTCAGCGCGTTTGGATAGCCCGAACCATCCAGTTTTTCATGATGCTGAAGGACGATATCGGCTATGGGCCAGGGAAACGGGATGTTTTTCAGCAGGTCATAACCGATTTGCGGATGGATTTTAATCATTTCCCGCTCCAGATCGAGAAGCTTGCCGGGCCGGTTGATGATGGCTTCAGGAATACGGATTTTCCCGATGTCATGCAGCTCTCCGGCAAACCGAATGGAATTTAGCTGCATCACGGAAACATCCATTTTTTTTCCAATGGCGCTCGCCAACTGGGCCACCTTCGCCTGATGCCCCGCCGTATAAGGATCTCTGATTTCCACGGCCAGCGCCATGGTCTTAATTGTTGCATTGAGCATTTCCTGCAGGGCAGTGGTTTTCTCCTGAACCTTTTGTTCCAGCAAGATGTTCTGGTTGTTCAAGGATTCGGTCATTTTTTTCAAGGAGAGCTGTATCCGCACACGCGCCAGCACTTCCGATGCATGAAAGGGTTTGGTGATATAATCGACGCCGCCGACTTCAAAGGCGCGAATTTTTTGATCCGGTGAGGTCAATGCGGTGATAAAGATCACCGGTATCTCCCGGGTCCGCCGATCTTTTTTCAGACGAATGCACACATCGTATCCATCTAATTCCGGCATCATGATATCGAGTAAGATCAAATCCGGCAGATATTGTTGTGCGTAGGCCAACGCCTTGATACCGTTTTTGGCAATCCCCAATCGGTATTCATCCCGAAGTGCATCCACCAGCAAATCGATATTGGTGGGATTGTCATCTACGACCAGAATATGTGCTTTGAGCTCATCGGCAGACATGCGCATCCTAAAATAGCAGAAAAAAGTTAATTGCTCGGAAGGTTCATCCCTTAATTGGGCTTTGAACCATCAATATAAGCATCCGTAGCGCTTTTACCAGTCTGGTTCTGTAAATATCGACGCGGAACCAGGGTAATTCTTGGAAACTTGCCCATGGGGCTTTCGTCCACAAGAATGGTGCAACCGTAAGTTTCCTCCAACGTGTCAAACGTCAGCACATCCCAAGGCTTGCCGATGCTGACCACCTGACCGTCATTCATAAGCAGGAGCCGGTCTGCGTACATGGCCGCCAGGTTGATGTCATGGGATACCATAACGATGGTCAGTTGTTTTTCCTTCTTCAATGATTCCATCAGGTCCATGATCCGCAGTTGATGGGACAGGTCCAATGATGCGGTGGGTTCATCGAGAATCAACAGCTTCGGTTCCTGGCATAACGCCCGGGCGATGAAAACGCGTTGACGCTCGCCACCGCTGAGCTGATCCAGCTTGCGGTTTGCCAGATGCGAAATACCACTGATCTCAAGGACTTGATTCGCCATTTCAACATCTTTTTCCGTTGCCAGTCCCAGCACACCCAAGTGGGGAAAGCGCCCCATGAGAACCGTTTGCAGCACCGTAAACGGAAGGTCGGCTGGTGGCACCTGGCCAACAAACGACAGGGTTTTTGCCAGCGCTTTTCTGGCATATGACGAAAACGACCGCCCAAACAGTTCGACGCTGCCGTGCTGGAACGGTTCCAGTCCGCAGATGGTTTTCAGCAGCGTTGTTTTCCCCGACCCGTTGGGCCCGAGGATGATAAAAAATTCCCCTTTCTGAATGTGCACATTCAAGCCCTTAAGCACGGGCAGTGCACCGTAAGAATGGGATAAATCTTTAATCTGTATGGCCATATGAATTATTTTGATCGTTTAAGCAGGTAAATAAACAATGGGGCGCCCACCATGGCCGTGATCACCCCGGCCGGCATTTCCCCCTGTTCGAGAAGCGTCCTTGCAAGCACGTCACACAGGACCAGGTAACTGCCACCCCCCAGAATACAAGCCGGAACAAGAACCCGATGGTCCGCTCCCAGTAACAACCGCAAGGTATGCGGCATGACGAGGCCTACAAACCCTAAAAGCCCACAATGGCTCACTGTGGCGCTTACCATGAAGGACGTCACCACGAGCAAAATAAGCGAAACCTGCCTAATGTTCACGCCGGATGTATGGGCCAGGTCTTTACCCATGAGCAGCAAATTCATCTTATTGGAAAGAAGAAAAATAATGCCGAAACACGGAAGCAGTATCACCATCAACCAGACGGCCTGACTTGCAGTCCCCTGACTTAGATCGCCCATGAGCCAGAACATGATACTATGAAGCCTGGCGTCCTGGGTCAGGGAGATGAGAAACATGATCACGGCCGAACAAAACGAATTGACCATCACGCCCGATAACAGCAGGGATTCTTTTTTAATAATGTTCCTGCCCGAAGACATGAGCAATATCAATCCAAGGGTTGCGATACTGCCGGTAAAGGCCATGAGGCTCACCCCCGGGAAACGGGAAAACCCCAGAATAATTCCGAAAATGGCGCCAATGGCCGATCCGCCGGAAATTCCGAGAATATAGGGTTCCGCCAAAGGATTACGCAAAAGCGCCTGGAACACCAGGCCGCCCACCGAAAGAGCGGCACCGACGGCAATGGCCAGCAGAACCCTCGGTAACCGAATCTGCCAGATGATCGTTCGAAGCATAGCGTCTTCGGACTGATCCGTAAACAGCGCACGAACGATTGCGCCAACACTGCTCTCTGTGGAACCGAGAGTGATGCCAAGCAGGGCTGTGATTGCCAGGATAAAAACCAGCAGCAGCGACATGCGTAACAATTGGATGAATAAGGAAGGCGTTTTACCAGTCACGGGGCAGCCTCATACAATTCCGGATGGATGAGTTGTGTCAGCAATTCCAGCCCGTCCACCAATCGGGGAGTGGGTCGATCGAATAAATTTGACTCCTGGATGTAAATGCGTTGGTCTCGCGCCGCCGGCATCATCTTCCATTTCATCCAATTTGATTTTACTTCTTTAAATACGCCGACCCGGGCCATTGAGGTAATGATCATGACCTCCGGCGCCAGACTCAGCACCTGTTCCGTGCTAAAGCGCGGATAAGAAATCGCCCCACGGGCCAGGTTCACGCCACCGGCACGGACAATCAATTCGTTGATAAAAGTTCGGCTGCCCGCCGAAACAATGGGGGAGATGCCGATTTGAAAAAAGACGCGGGGTTTATATGCCGCCTTGGCCACCAACCGATCAACCCGGGCCACACGTTGTTCAAGATCGGATACCAGCCGCCTGGCGATTCGATCTGCATTGAGCAAGCGCCCGATTTCACTCACCGTGGTGAGCATCGTGCCAAGACCTTTGGGATCCACGGCATAGACGGGGATTCCCATCAATTCGAGCCGATCGGCCACTGCCTTTGGGTTACCGTCCTTAATGGCGATACAAAGATCCGGCTGCAAGGCGACGATTCGTTCCAGATCCAGATGCACATAGGAGCCGACTTTGGGAAGGTTTTGGGCGGCCTTGGGATAATCACTGAATCGACTTACCCCCACCAGAGCGTCCTGTCGCTCAAGGGCAAACACAATTTCGGTGATATTCGGGGCCAGGGCGACCACGCGACGGGGTGTCTCGGGCACCTCAAACTGCCGGCCGAGTTGATCCGTTACCGTCTTGGCTTGCGTGCCCATCGCCCAGAAAATGGCGGCCAGCGTTACGAAAAAAAAGATCCGCATCCGCATGCAGCCGATGGTGCGATGAGAAGGCCGGTCCCAGCTATTGCAGGCGCGGCCCGGAAAACGTCTGGTTTGATTCGGTTTCATGGAACACATTGTATGTAACCGGATGAATTGGATCAACAAAAAAGAAACCCACCCGGGAAAAAAGCATGGTTGCGATTCCGACCGAAACAGGATATGAGAAAAGCCGTAAACATCGGTTGACCGAGGATCACCGATAAATAGGCTTGCGTCAACGAGGACATATGAAAGGCATTATTCTAGCAGGTGGATCGGGAACCCGGCTGTATCCCATTACCCGGGTGGTGAGCAAGCAGCTCCTGCCCCTGTTCGACAAACCGATGATTTACTACCCCCTTGCCGTATTGCTGATGGCAAACGTTCGCGAGATCCTTATCATTTCAACACCCCAGGACCTGCCACTGTTTAAAAAGCTGTTGGAAGACGGAAGCCAACTGGGTGTTTCCTTCGAATATGCCCCGCAACCCCGGCCTGAAGGCCTGGCCCAGGCGTTTATTATCGGCCGTGAATTTATCGGCAGCGGAAATGTCTGTATGATCCTGGGCGACAATGTCTTTTATGGACAAGGACTTCAGGAAACGGTCAGGACGGCCACAGAGCAGGATACCGGCGCAACCGTCTTCGGTTACTGGGTGAAAGATCCGGGCCGATATGGTGTGGTGGATTTCAATAGCGCGGGCCGAGCTGTGAGCATTGAAGAAAAACCCGATGAGCCCAAATCGAATTATGCCGTAACCGGTCTTTATTTTTACGATAACCAGGTTCTGGACATCGCAGCAGCGCTTAAACCCTCGAACCGCGGCGAGCTCGAAATCACCGATGTGAATATGGCCTACCTGAAAACCGGGAGATTACGCGTGGAAAAACTGGGCCGGGGCATTGCATGGCTGGACACCGGCACCCACGAGACCCTTATGCAGGCAAACAACTTCATCGAAGCCATCGAAAACAGACAAGGGCTGAAAATCGCCTGCATCGAAGAAATTGCATATCGGCAGGGATATATTGACGCCGAACAGGTCGAGCGACTCGCCAGACCGCTGATGAAAAACGGATACGGCCAATACCTGATGGCCATGCTCAGTTATGACGGAGCATTTTGATGAACGTTATCAAAACGGCCATAGACGGCCTCTTGATCATCGAGCCGGATGTATACCGGGACCGACGGGGATATTTTACGGAAACCTACCACCGGAAGCGGTATCAGGATTACGGGATAGACCGGGAGTTTGTTCAGGACAACCTATCCTTTTCAGCAGGTGGCACCCTTCGTGGGTTGCATTTCCAGATTGCCCATCCCCAGGCCAAATTGGTCCAGGTCCTGTCCGGAGAGATTTATGATGTGGTGGTCGATTTAAGGGCAGGTTCGGCAACATTTGGCAGGTGGGAAGGTGTCGCTCTTTCCGGCAGCAATCTACGACAGCTTTATATTCCGGAGGGTTTCGCCCACGGATTCTGTGTTCTCAGCGATCGTGCGCATTTTTCTTATAAATGCACGGACTATTATTCGCCGGAAAATGAAGGGGGTATTTTATGGTCCGACCCGGACATCGGTGTCAAGTGGCCGGTAAAAGATCCGACTCTCTCCGATAAAGACCGGCAGCTTCCAGTCTTGGGCGAACTGGGCAAGGATCGACTGCCAAAATCGGAAGGCTGATTCATGGAAATTCTTCTCACCGGGGCCACCGGCCAATTGGGCCGGGAAATCTCCCGACATGCCCGGCAACCGTCACGATTACTGGTCGGTCCGTCACACGGCCGGCTCGACATCAGCTCCCCTGAATCCGTGGCCCGTGCATTTCGGGACAACGCACCGAACCTGGTCATCAACACAGCCGCCTACACCCGGGTTGACTCGGCGGAAAGCGATTCTGTCTGCACCTATCGCGTTAACCGTGACGGCCCCGGCTTGTTGGCCGCACAATGTGCCAAAGCGGATATTCCGTTGATTCACATCTCCACCGATTACGTCTTTGACGGCATGAAGGAATCCCCATACACCGAATTAGAGCCCGTTTCTCCCATTGGCGTGTATGGAAACAGCAAAGCAGCCGGTGAGAAGGTCGTTCGTAAGTCACCCAAGCATATCATCATTCGAACATCCTGGGTATACGGGTTTTACGGCAATAATTTTCTTAAAACCATGTTGCGACTGGGGCGACAGAAATCGAACATTGGCGTGGTAGCCGACCAATTTGGATGCCCCACCGCCGCTGGTGACCTGGCCCAGGTGATTCTCGCGGTGGCGCATCAAATCGTAGATGCGACGTTCACCCAATGGGGCTGCTATCATTTCTGCGGGGCAGGCGTGACGACCTGGTATCATTTTGCCCGGGAGATTTTTAAAATTGCCCGGCGTTTCGGCTACGACTCAGCACCCCACATAGAGGCCCTTACCACGGATCAATACCCCACCGCCGCCGGAAGGCCTCCCTATTCCGTTTTAGATTGCACGCGGTTGAGTCGAATTTTTAACATTTCGCCTGCCCCGTGGCAAAACAGCCTGGATCGGGTTGTAAAAGAAATCATGTCCGATTCAAGTCAGGACCTTGTCGGTTAAGGACCAGCTATGTCAACTTTGGGAAATAAAAGAGTCGAATTGTTAGCGCCGGCAGGAAGCTTTGAAAAACTGGAAATCGCCGTCCATTATGGTGCCGATGCCGTTTACCTTGCTGGAAAAGACTTCAGCCTGCGCAACTTTTCCGGCAACTTCACATTAGATGAACTGTTTCAGGCCGTAAAATTTGCACGTAAACGCAACGTCAAGGTCTATGTCGCCTGCAATACCTTCCCTCGCAACCATGAGCAACGCGCCATCGCCGAATATCTGGATCAGTTGGAAAAGATCGACCCGGACGCCCTGATCATTGCCGATCCGGGGGTGCTGCGTGAAGCCGGATCCCGTTTGCCGCACGTTCCCATACACCTGAGCACCCAGGCAAACACCACCAATTACGCCAGTGCCCGCTTCTGGGAGTCCATGGGCGTCAGTCGTGTCAACGTTGCCCGGGAGCTTCCGTTACGCGAAATCAAGGAAATCGCAGACCGATGCCGGTGCGAAATCGAAGCGTTTATCCATGGCGCCATGTGTATTTCCGTCTCGGGAAGATGCCTGCTGAGCAGTTTTATGACCCAAAGAGACAGCAATCGTGGTATGTGCTCGCATCCGTGCCGGTGGCAGTATGCCGTGGTGGAACAGCGCCGGCCGGAGAAGTATTTTCCCGTTGCCGAAGACACCCACGGCACTTATGTTTTCAATTCCCAAGATCTGTGCATGCTTTCACACATACCCGAAATGGTGGCAGCCGGTATTGACTCGTTAAAAATAGAAGGCCGAATGAAGAGTGTCCATTATGTCGCCGCCACGGTCAAAACCTATCGCGAGGCGATCGACGCTTTTTATGATAATCCGCAAACATATCAGGTTGACAAGCGATGGGTGGCCGAGCTTTCCGGCATCAGTCACCGTCTCTATTGCACCGGCTTCTATTTCGAAGATCCCGAACAGATATCACCCAATT
>JAFDDL010000470.1 GCA_019310865.1 Deltaproteobacteria bacterium
TCCACATTGAGTTTTTTAAAAATTTTGAATTTATGGGATTGAACGGTGCTGGGGGCAATGCCCATTATGGAGGATATCTCTTTGGGAGTCAGGCCCTCAGCCAGAAGTTCCATCACCTGGCGTTCGCGTGGGCTCAGCTTGTCCAGTTCATCGTCGGATTCCACCATGATGGCCCCTCCGGCTTTTTCCCGCTGGATCTGATCCGATGCGATTTTACTGAAACACAACCCGCCGTTGTGAATCGTGTCGAGCCCTATCAGCAGCTCGTCGACGGGATCGCTTTTCAGAACGTAGCCCCGAGCACCGGCGGTCATGACCCTGCTGATATAGGCGGTATCCGAATGCATGGTGTAAATCAGGATTTTGATGTCGGGAAACAGTTTTCTGAGCTCCAAGGTGGCTTCAATGCCGTTTAATTCCGGCATGCTGATATCCATGATCACAATTTCCGGTCGGTGCTTTTGGGCAAGCTTGATGGCCTCGTGACCGTTTGAGGCTTTGGCAACTATCCGGTATTTGGGATTCTTGTACAGGGTTTTCTTGACGCCTTCGGCGATCATGCCATGGTCATCAACCACCATTATCTTGACTTTTTTCATGATACTATCGTTTTTTTAGCCGCTGTCAGATATTCCGTTCATCCTCACCATCAGGGCAGCCCCTTAATGGGCTTTCCACATGCACCGCAAAAAGTGTCCGGGCGGTCTTTGACGTTCTCGTACGTGATCGGCTCGTTCGCATCGGCATTAGCCGCCATCTCTGCAAAGCTGGACAGGCACCGGCGGCAGAACGCTTTTCCGAGCGAGGGGAAATATACACCCAAAATGTTATCTTTGGATATAAGGGTTCTTTCGAGTATGGTGCTCATGACAGCCTCTTTATTGGTTTCTTGCAAGCATGGCAGAATATATCCTGGCGCTCTTTGATGTTCTCGTGCGTGATCGGCTCGCTCGCATCGGCATTGGCGACTAAAAGTGTGGCACTGCCCAAGCAGGTCTTACAACACGCCTTCTCTATAGGCGGAAAATACACACCCAGGATGTCCTTTGCGGATATGAAATTTTTTTCTGGCATGGGTGTATCATTCAATCGTTGTTAAGATACCAAAACATAACGGTCAGGGAATAGTCCCCCTGGCGACAACATCAGCCACCAGGGGGTATTATGACCCGCGAGGGATAACCCAGATGGAGGGAAGGCTTCCCCCGTAGGGTACAGCCGCCTACGCAGGAAAGCGGATCGAGCAGGCGGCGACCACACCAGCTTCCAATTACGGCCCCGATCGAGCCTGGATGCCAGCGGACTTGATGAACGGATTATATCTGTATCGGGAAGGCCTGTCTATCGTAAATATTACGAGTCAAAACTAGCAACATTTGCTATGCCAAAATGGCACTATTGGGGGCTGAGGCCAATGGCTCGATGGTGTGGCTGTCTGTTAAGCGGCTATGAATGTGTCTGTGGTCACGATGAACACGGTTTCGCATTCCGATTATCTTGCCGATACTGGTGCGGGTGTGGTAGGCTTATCTCGGTTTGCCCAAGCTGTCCGGATGGCCCTCACGGGGGCCTACAACAGTCTACAGGGACGGTATTTTAACCGATGCCTAAAAACTTGCAGATAAATTTAATATGTATTAGCATATTAGCGTTCAAGGCGTTTTGGAGTTCACTATTAAAATGGAGATGTAATTATGAAGCGCATGGCATTGTTATTAGGAGTCTGCTGTTTTTTGGTTCTCGGTATCACCGGCTACGGCCTGGGTGAACACCCAAAGGAAAGTGTGTTGGAAAAACCAACCGAAACCGCAGTTGAGAAGACGGCTGATGTTACTGACACCACCGAAGAAAAAGTTGAGGAAGCTGCAGAAGTTGTGAAAGAAGAAACCAGTGATGCTGCTGAGGTTACTGAAGAAAAATCCGCAGAAGTTGTTGAAGCGGTTAAAGATAAAACCGCTGATTGTGCCGAAGCTACCAAAGAAAAACCAGAGAAACAGTAGAGGCGATTCAAAAGCTTGACGCCGTGGATCTGAAGCCCACCGGCTACGGTCCATGGGGTCAAGTGAATCCACCGGCGCACTGTTAATATTCATGCCGATATATCTTGTGTGGCATTTTCGTGAGGCGCGGCCTGGTGGTGTTTGGTCCGGTTTAAATCCGTGTGAAGCGGTATTTGAAAATTGATGGTGAGTTTGCCCGGTCTTAGTTTCAACCGGATACATACACCGGCCTCCAGCATGCGTAGAGGTTCGTTGACGGGCCTCCCACTGGCGTTCACGGGGGATAAATCAGCAAGGGTATACTTGGGTATGGGTTGTGTGTGATCGTCTGAAAAATAACGCATATATGAACATTTTCGCCGGTGCCACATAGCAGGCATCTGGCATTTCATCCGGCCTCATTAGTTCCTGATACATCGACCGTATCACAACCTCGAACAAGGTCTTGATAGGTTAAGGGAAGCACATAAGATTGTGGATTTATGCTTCTTCAGCTCTGGCAACTCGTATGATTAGCTTAATGTATCTGTGATGTGGCGGATTTTATTACTTCAGGCTCTCAGAATGAAATCTTCGGTGCATGGCCAGCACTGCCTTCTAACGGCTGGGCGCGATTAATTGCATCAGTAACATTGCCCCATCCGTTACAGTATGTCGGCCCCGACTGGCCTCGGTACAAATTAAGTAATCGTTTACAAAGGCCATAAAAGTGAAAGAAAAAGACGATTAAGAATTTTTGCCAGTTATGGATTGGCCTATCGTAACAAATTAGTTTATCATCATACATTCCTCGATCAGTTAATCCTATAGCCCCTCGTGCTGCGACACTAACTATTTTACCTCTGGGTAAACGGGACCCAAGAACTACTGCATCAAGGAAATCTCCTTCACCTCCAATATATTCAGGTATAGAGCCATAATTAAACGGACATGGAAAAGGTGAAACGAAATCAACTTTTCCACTCCAACCACGTTTGAGAAAACTTCCCCGTGGCACCTCGATAAAAACATTGAAGGTCGTGTATTGTAAGACATCCGGCATAACTAATCACAACTTGAGAATATCCCCAGAAAATTAAGGTTGCCAATTCCTTTGATTACATACCAACATCTCACTGAAAAGCAACCTCTTGCGAGCATCGCCAGTTGGATTGGGCACCCGCCGATGGCCCAGGACAATCAGTTTTTTTCCTCATGCGAATCCATGTTTTTCCGGTGCCGAGACCATTTTCATTATATATTCCATATCGGTTTCGGTTGAATTATGCTCTATCCGGCCCCTAAAGACCTTAAATAATTCGCTGGCTATGGTGTAATATTCCAGAAATATTTCCCGTCCATCGGCTTCCAGCTCTTCATTATCCCCGTCACCCACCGCGCGGGAAAAGGCCTTGCCAATCCCTAACACAACTGGGTGGTCACCGGACTCTTCATCGTCAACCCCAACCATCGACTCAATGACATCGATATATATGCCTTCGGGCCAAGTCTTGCTCAAGTAGGTTCGTTGCATCTGTCACTGGAATTTCATCACGAGATGCGAAGGGTGAAAACCGCACATCAACCAGGTCATTCACAAAACTTTTTACCTCATTGGGTTCAAGGTATTCATTGGCCGCAGCGGAAACCGCAAACTTAGACAGCACCAGGCCTTCCATTGGGTAAGTGTCGTCCTGTGTTTTTGACATAATGTTCATGAGATGACTTTTAAACGTCCTTGATATGGCGGTTCCAATTTGCATTTCAGTGTCCCCTTTCACTCATTTTGTACGGTAATCGCAAACGCTACCGGACAAACAAACCGGCAAAAGTTTATAAC
>JAFDDL010000471.1 GCA_019310865.1 Deltaproteobacteria bacterium
GCTAATTGATGACATGATCGCTGAAGGGGATCAAGTGGCGGTTCGTGCAGTCACGAAAGGCACTCACAAGGGCGATTTGTTAGGTCTCCCGCCAACTGGCAAGGAGGTAATTCAGCCATTTCATGTCGTGTACCGCATTGCGAATGGCAAAATCATAGAACATTGGATGGTTATAAATCGATTGGAGGTGATGCAGCAGCTTGGAGTCATTCCGGAAGATCTCGGTGACTTGGGAAAGGAGTGGTGAGGTGGCAATTAATTCAGAAGATAGGTCAAACACGAATCTAATGGGCGAAGCAAACTTCAAAAGAACGATGAAGAAGAAAGGAGGCAATACAGTGAAAATGACAAAAAGTAATGAGTGGCGAAGTTACGAATCCCTTCTTAGGCTATTGACGATAACGATTGCAGGGACACTACTGCTGTTCCTACCCTCAGCACATGCCTTTAAAATCAACACTGGTGTTCCCGGCTTGAAGCTCTACTGGGATAACACGGTCAAGTACAGCGCCTCATTTCGAGTCGAGGGGCAATCGGGAACACTCACGGACCCGGCCAGGAATCCCAGCAACGGCAACCAGGACGATGGAGATCGCAATTTCGATAAGGGCCTCATCTCTAACCGGTTCGATCTGCTATCTGAGCTCGATGTCATCTATAAAAATTTCGGGGTGCGGGTGAGCGGGGCGGCCTGGTATGACTTTGTTTACAACGAAGACAATAATAACGATTCACCGATGACGGCGAACGCTCTCTCGGTGCCCCATGACGAGTTCACCGACAATACGCGGGACCTGCACGGCCGTGATGCCGAGATCTTGGATGCTTTTGCATTCGGAAAAGTGGACATGGGAAACAACGCAGTAAGCTTCCGGGTCGGCCAATTCGCGCAGCTGTGGGGCGAGAGTCTGTTCTTTGGGAACAACGGAATCGCCGGCGGCATGGCGCCAATCGACGTCGTCAAATTATTGTCTGTTCCGAACACGCAGTTTAAGGAGCTCATTCGGCCAGTTCCCCAAGTCGCTTCTCAATTGCAGATCGGGAGTAGGCTTACCATTGGTGCGTATTACCAATTTGGCTGGGAAGAGACTCGTCTGCCTGCGTCGGGGAGCTATTTTTCGAGAAGCGATATTCTCGTTGAGGGCGGTGAGCGGTTGTTCTTGGGCGGGCCCATCATGGACCTGAGTGGTGGGGGACCTCCAGTTTTTGGGGCGGCCCCGGAGGCGTGGTTCCGGGGGAACGATCTGGAGGCAGATGACGCGGGTCAGGGCGGGATCCAGGTGCTGGTGCGGCCTGGAGAAAATCTTGATCTTGGTTTCTATGCCATCCGCTACCATGATAAGACACCGCAGGTGTACGCACGCATGTTCAAGGTGCCGGGTGCACCGCTGGGTTCTCCCGCGCCTGTTTTCAACCCCCCAGGCGTCGACCTTAATTCGGGGAAGAGCGGCGAGTACTTCCTCGTCTACCCGGAAGACATTGAAATGTACGGCATCACTGCCACTTCCACTTTTGGGGGTTGGAACGTTGCAACTGAAATTTCTTATCGCTGCAACACGCCCTTGGTTAGCTTACTGCATGCTTTTCCAGGCATTCCAGGAATGCCGGAACCGGATAACGACGACAATCCTGGGTATGCAGTGGGCGACTCAGTGCACGCGCAGGTGAACTGGCTGGCGGTCTTCGGCCCCTCGTTCATCTCGCGGGAGGCCACGTTTCTCGGCGAGGTCGCCTGGCATCGGCGTACTGACATCACGGATAACCCTGACGCTTTGGACCCCAATACAACCAAAGAGGCCTGGGGAATCCGAATGGTGTACGAGCCGAAGTATCGTCAGGTTCTGCCGGGGCTGGATCTGAGCGTTCCCCTGGGGTTTGCCTACTTCCCCAAAGGCACGTCATCGGTGATTACCGGTTTCGGTTCCGATAAGGGCGGAGACATGAGTATTGGCCTTGGCGCAACCTACCTTGACGCGTGGCGGTGCAAGCTCAGCTACACCCATTTCTACGGCTCCGAGCACGGAAACCTCGACAAGGACCAGCATTTTTCACTCAAACAGCCCTTAGCGGATCGGGATTTTATCTCGTTCTCGGTTTGGCGCACATTCTAGAGGGAGGATATCCAAATGAAAACATTCATGAAATCATTGTTTGTCAGTATACTGTGTGTGCTGTTTCTCGGGAGCCATACCGCAATGGCGGGCGTGTCTGCCGAAGAAGCGGAGAAACTCAAAACCACGCTGACGCCCTTCGGAGCGGAGAGAGCAGGCAACGCGGACGGGACGATTCCCGCATGGGACGGCGGACTCACAACGCCTGCTCCGGGATTCGTGAACGGTGGCCTGCGCCCGGACCCGTTTCCTAATGAGAAACCTTTGTTCTCTATCACGGCCCGGAACATGGATCAGCACGCAGAGAAGCTCACAGACGGTGTAAAGGCCCTGCTCAAAAAGTATCCGGATACCTACCGGCTTGATGTCTACACGACGCACCGCACCGCTGCCGCACCCCAGTGGGTCAATGAAAACACCTTCAAAAACGCCACCCGCGCCAAAATGGAGGCCTATACGCCAATGGGCGCCTACGGCGGCATCCCGTTCCCGATTCCACAAAGCGGCCTCGAGGTGATGTGGAATCACATATTGCGTTGGCGCACAACGTCTTGGCACACCGACTTTACCGGCTATATGGTAACCGCAACCGGCAAACGCGTGTTGCTCGTGGAAGGCGAAAACAAATTCCAGCTCCCGTACTACTACAAAGACGGATCGCCGGAAGATTTCGACGGTGTTTATTGGCTAGTACGTTCCTTGAACGTTGGCCCCCCGATCCGCGCAGGCAATGGAATCGTTGGTCGGGAGAATCTCGATCCTGACAAGATCGCGGCGTGGACGTACCTCCCGGGCCAGAGGCGTGTGCGCAAACTGCCTCAAACTTGTTGCGATACACCTTCCGCTTTTTCCGCCGGACTGTCGACCTTTGACGAACTCGATGTGTTCACTGGCAGTAGGTCGCTGGAACAATTCAATTGGAAGATCCTTGGCAAGAAGGAAATCTATATCCCGTACAACTCGAACAAGCTTTTCGAGCCCAAGATAAACGAAGTGCTTCGAGATAATTTCTTGAACCCTGACCACATTCGCTGGGAACTCCATCGTGTCTGGGTCGTGGAAGCCAACCTTCGGGAAGGCAAACGTCACACGTCCCCCAAGAGCATCTACTACGTCGATGAGGATACCTGGATCGCTCCACTCGGGGACCGCTGGGATGCGGAAGGGCAGCTGTGGCGTACGCTGTTCAGCATCCTCATCGCCGCACCGGATATTCCGGCGACCATCAACACCACTTGGGGCTACTACGATCTATTGGGGGGTGTCTACTTTGCGACCTTGCTCTATAACGAGCAAGCCGAACAGTACAAGGTCATGCCGCGGTATCCCGATCGCGTGTTTACCCCGGCAGCCATGGCAGCCGAGGGTATCCGATAGTTCATCAGGCTGGGGGTCCTAACGCGCGTTCGCTCCCCCGGCTGTTCGAGAGAGTGAAAGTATGGTGAGGTGAGAGTATGTTGAGACGAAATCCCTGCTGTATGATAATGGCCCTCGTTGCCGTCTGCCTTGTGCACGCAACAGCCTTTGCCGCAAGTGTTGAAGACCCACTGGACCGGCCTGCGGTGATGTCGCGCGGCGCTGCCCACTCGGTCCTTCTGGACGTCACGACGGCAGGCGAACGCCTGGTCGCGGTGGGCGAGCGCGGAATCGTGGTCCTATCCGACGATGCCGGCCATACCTGGCGGCAGGCAAAGGTGCCAACG
>JAFDDL010000472.1 GCA_019310865.1 Deltaproteobacteria bacterium
GCTTCACACCGGGGTTTCGCGGTGCCAGCTTCGTTCCCTCAGGGATGATCCCCAATTCCAACTGACGCTGGTGGCGCGCTTTTCGGATCGCATCCCACCCCTTGTCATAGGTTCCCCGGTACTTCGCCATGTCTTTTTTCTTTTTTTTTAGTGGCGCATGGGGTGCGTTGTGGGCAAGGTAGAGAAAGAAGGGCTTGTCCGGACTGGCTTGGACATGCTCCTTTATCCACTGGATGGACCGGTCGGTCCAATCGTCGGTTGCGTAGTAGTCCTTGGGGTACTGGTCGATGTCGACCAGGTCGTTTCCGTTCTGTAGCCGGGAAGGCGCCCAGAAATTGGTTTCCCCTTCCATGAAATAGTAGGCGTAATCGAAACCCCGCTGGGCCGGCCACGATCGGTTGTCTCCGGCCTTTAAGGAATTGAATTCCAAAGTGTTGTGCCACTTTCCGACCATCATGGTCGTGTAGCCGTTTTCGCGCAGGATCTCAGCGATCGTCGGGGTGTTCAGGTCAATCTCCCCGCCGTAGCCGGGAAAGCCAGGATCGTTGTTGGCGATCCAGCCCGCACCGACGGCGTGGGAGTTCCGGCCGGTCAACAGCGCCGCCCGGGTGGGGGAGCAAAGCGGGTGCGTCATGTAACTGTTGAACCGCACGCCGTTTTCAGCCAACCGGTCGAGATTGGGCGTCTCAATCTCCGAACCGTAGCACCCCGGATCCGAAAATCCCATGTCGTCGGCCAGCACGATAATAACGTTAGGCGCCCCTGCGGGGGCTTTAGGCCGCTCGGGCCACCAGGGCTCTGATTCGGCCAGGGTCCGCCCCACTTTGCCTTGGAAGCCCTCGTAGCTCTTGGACAGTTGATCGGCGCCAAAGGCCAGGGACGGTGCCAGACATCCGGCAACCGCCAAGCAGGCAATCATCATTTTAATCATATTTTTTTGCATCTTAATCGACTCCTTTTTAAGATATCCTGCGACCACATGTCCTCCACAAGTAAAATAACAATATTGCATTTACCCCTCAGGTGCTCCGATGGGGCGGTATCAGAATTCAGCTCGCCATTTTCTCGAGCAAATAAGCCTCCGCCTCTACACACCAAAGACCATTGTTCGATGATACGATTTCAGCCAACTCCGCAAAGACCGGATCTACTTTCCCCTTCTCGGCAAAATCTTCAATTGCTGTCAGCTCAAGCGTTAAATGGGGATAGATCAACTTTTTGCTGCCCGGTATATCCGGGAGATTCAATACAGTATCTACAACGGCATCAATGCCACCGATATGGGTTATCATGAAAGCAGGGTCCAATTCCCCTGCAGAGAGAATATCTAAAAACTCGCGCATATCCTCAGTGGTGCTGCCGCTGGTACCGACCACATGCGTGCTGTTGTAATGCACATTGTAAAAATTCATTTCGGCCTTCATTTGCTTATCAGTAGGCCCTGAGAAAAAATTTAAACAACCGTCTCTCCCCAGTAAGCTGTCGGCCAGCTCGACCACCTCTTTGACGGGCGCATAGACGGAAATATCATCAAAGCCCTTACCATCGGTCAGGTCCAGCAGTACTTGTGCAGGATCTGACTCCAGAGCCGTATTCACAAACTGGATATCTACGCCACGTGCTTTCGCGTACTCGGGAGAAAATATCCGGCTGACACGTTCTAACCGCTCGCTCGAGATATCAGTGACCACCAGGCACCCGGGCCGACGGTCGCAATTGAGTAGATAGGCGATACCGCCCATTCCCATGGGGCCACAGCCGGCGAACATAGCACAGTTGCCGCCTTCGACTATTCCCATCAGATGTTGATAGGAACCGCGCGTGGTGTGATACATGGAGCGAAAGGCGTGTACACTGCAACTGATGGGTTCCGCCATCGATGCACTATAAAAGCCAAACTTACTGTCAAAGGGCAACAGGTTTTCCTGCTCCATGAATGCGCGGTGCAGGATTACGTGGGTGGCGGAACCGCCACAGTGAGCCATGGAGTAACCTGCGATTCCGGCAGAGAGATCTTTCAACGCAACCTGGACGGTGAAACTGCTGCCCTCCTCATATTTATCGGCCCATTTTCCCCCAACTTCCACTAACACACCGGCGAACTCGTGCCCCACTATACTGGGGTTGGTGAAAATATCATTGTTCACCAACCAGTGTTCTTCACCGATATTGGTCTCTTTGTGTGTTGACATACAGACACTGTCACAAACAATTTTCATCAGGATTTCATCGTTTTCGATGGCAGGCAAATCGAAGGTCTCCAGCCTTAAATCCTGTTTCCCGTAAATGCGTACCGCTTTTGTTTTCATATCACTATTGTCCTTTTGGTTTAGAATTTAGAGCGAACAGTTCAAGGTATCGCTCAGCCAATACTCGCCAAATCCGCAAAGTCTTCTTTCATGTGCTCGTACAGATTTTTGTAGATCCGATACATACTGTTGTACTGATCCACCCATTCAGCTACGGGGTGGTAGGTTTTATTCGCGCTAACATGTTGGGCGACCGCGTCCTGCACGCTAGGGCTCTCTCCAGTGACAGGCATCATCATCATCGCTAAACCCGCCGGCCCGCCAAAGGATACATTGGGCACCTCAATGGGCATGTTTACAACCGATGCCTTGATTTTCATCCAAATGTCGCTATTGTTGCAGCCGCCGTTCACGCGCAAACCGGTCAGGTCGGCACCCGCTGTAGTAGCTACCTCAATATTGTCACGCAAAGCGAAACATGTGCCCTCCATTACTGAACGCATTAATTGCCCGCGGGTGGTAGATGCAGAGATACCGATGAAAGCGGCTCTGGCATTGGTGTCCCAGATAGGTGACCTCTCCCCCATCAGATAAGGAAAGTAAATAATTCCCGATGGAGTGGGTGCATCCTTGCAAATTTCGCGATTCATCAGTTCGTAAGCCGTATTACCGGCATTCTCTCCCCCAAACAAGGTATCCCGAAACCACTTGTAAGATGCGCCGGTAGTGCTCATGGAAGCGAACATCAGCCCCTGCTGGGAGTCCAAGCCAACTCCGGTTGAGATATACGGGGAAGTATGGATTCCATCTAATGCCATACCAAGTACCGACGATGTGCCGGTCGCTAAATAAGCATGGCCCTTGCTGACAATTCCCGCCTCAACCGCTCCCGCAAAGGCATCGATTGCGCCGGCAATCACCGGCGTACCGGGCGCAAGCCCGGTTTCTGCTGAAGCCCCTTCGCTCACGACACCCATAATCTCGGTGCAGTCATATATTCTGGGCATCAAGGTGTGGGGTATCTCGTATTTGTCCAACAGGGTAGAACTCCACGCGCCCTCTCTGATGTTATAGAGCAAGGACAATCCGGCGTTGTTTCGGTCTGTGGCATACTCGCCCGTCAGCTTGTAGTTTATGAATCCATTTGGCTGGAGAACGACACGAGCTCGTGCCATAAGCTCCGGACGATTTTTCTGGACCCATAGTATTTTTGGCAAGATGAAGGAGGCATCCAGCTGATTACCCGTAATGGCGTAGATTTCGTCCCCGCCGCCGGCGCTTCTTATCTCGGCGCATTCATTCTCCGCCCTCCGGTCCATCCAGATAATGGCCGGATCTAACGGTTCGCCTTCTTCGTCAAGAAACAGGGCTGTGGGGGCCTGCCCACTCACACCAATGGCCTTGATATCAGTGGGTGAGACACCGCTGTCGGCAAGCACACTTCGGATGAGAGTTACTACGGGATTCCACCAATCAGAGGCGTATTGTTGAGCCCAGTTGGGATGCGGGTGGTAAACTTTAATCTCCTCATAACACTCCGCGACCATTCTTACACCTTCGGCA
>JAFDDL010000473.1 GCA_019310865.1 Deltaproteobacteria bacterium
ACACCCACATCCGCCAATGCTCTTACCCTGCGAAAGGCATCAATCAGTTCAGCGGCCATTTTCTGATTGATCGCGTTGCGCTTCTCGGGTCGGTTCATGGTAATCCGGCAGACGGCCGGGTTTTTTCCGTCTATTTCATACAATATCGTACTGTATTCACCCATGGTTTTTTCTCTCTATACATTTATGGTTTTAATCTTTTAAAGGCCGAAAATAAGGCAATGAAAATTCTTCCGTGATATCTTCAAACACCACTTCTACATCCATATCAAACGTTACTTCTTCCGGTTTACAGCCAACGATCCGGGTCATCATCCGAATGCCCTCTTCCAGATCAACATAGGCCAGAACATAAGGAAGGTCTTTCATAAACTTGGGCTCCACCTGATCCATCGTCACGGTGTAACTGTAAATCCTGGCTCTGCCGCTGGCTTCAGTCCAACCCAGATCGGAAGACCAGCACTCGGGACAGAATTTTCTAGGGTAAAATATTTTAGACTTGCATTCTTTGCATTCCTGGATCAGCAGTTTGTGTTGCTTTGTCGCTTTCCAAAACTCCTTGCTCCAGGGCTGAACCGCCGGTAATGGTTTTTTATATTCGCTCATAATATCTCCTTCCCCCATATTGTTGAGATCATATTCATTCCCGAACCACCTGCGGTATTCTGATAGATGTAGTTTACATCCGGCACCTGCCTGTCACCAGCCTTTCCCATAATTTGGCGGGCCGTCTCAATGTAAGTGGCGGTACTCACACCTGACCCGGTATGGCCCCGACCCGCGGCATCTCCCATGGTGGAGACAGGGCATTTTCCGCCCGGTGAGGTATGGCCATCCAAAACAAATTTACCAGCCTGCCCTGGCTCGCAGACCCCGAAAGCTTCCAAAGCCATAAGTTGAGCAAATGGATAAGCGATATAAACATTCCAGATATCGATATCTTCTTTTGAGATACCTGCTTCGATCAATGCCTTCGTCGAGGTGTCTTTTAGACCCTTTTGCATAGCTCCATTATCTCGGATAGTGGCGCATGCAGAATGGTAAGTCACATCTTCGCCGAGTTTATAAGCCGCCGGTGTGTTCATCTCCCGGGCTGTCTCAGCCGAGGTTACCACCATGGCGCCACCACCGTCTGCCAGCTTGTTACATTCTCTTGCGTGAAGCGGTGTCGATACCATATTTGAAGACAGAACATCCTCAATAGTAGGGACCCGCTTCTTATAGAAAATGGAATTGGGGTCTAAAGCAGCCCACTTTCGGTCAGCCACCACAACAGAAGCCATCTCCTCGGCTGTAATGCCGGTATCGTGCATAAATCGGTTGGCTTCCATGGCCACCATTCCGTTATAGGTTATCCCAAAAGGATATTCCCACTGAAGATCCATCCCGGCCGTGGCAAAAAAGGCAATCACCTCCGGTATCGGAATGGTGGAATGGACCGTTACATGCGGAATCAGAATGAACTTGGCCAGACCGCTGTGTATCCACTGTTCGGCCAGCCTGAGGCAGTTGGAAGTGGATGTACCGCCTGCGTTACAGATGCACACATCATTACAACCCTTCAAACCTAACTCCTCCGGAATTTTCCCGAATGAAATCTCAGCAGCTATCCTCGGTTGCGCCTGGGGGGCAACCGAGATCACCCCTTCCACATCGTTTTTGTCTATTCCTGCATCTCTTACAGCCTCGATGCAGCTATCGTATATGATATCCCATCGGGATCTTTCGGGATATATCCCTGTGGGCACCTCACCCACACCAATGATGGCCAGTTTTCCTTTGCTCATAATCGAATAACCCTCCTGTCTTTAGATTTATTGGCTTGCCGGCCGGTATGCTCTAATCGAACAGACCTTCGATCTTCTTCATGAACTTTGCAATCTGTTTCTTCTTTTTGGGAGTATTGACCCGCCACAACTCAGGCAGATATCTCTCAAGGCCACACGTCGGATTCATAGAGCAACTGAGTTTTAAATTCATAGGTATTCCGATTATGCACTGATTACACCGGGTGCACTTCACAACGTCCTTCATCCTGCCTGCCTTTACTTTAGCCGGCCAATAGGGATCCGCAATGGACTGGCGACCAAAACTGATCATATCCATCCTGCCAGACTCAAGTACTTCCTTCATCTCGTCAGGGTCGCGCATGTTCGGCGCAAACACTGGAACGTCGGTAACTGTCTTAAAACTCTCGGCATAAGGGATGAATGATCCGTCATCGTCGGGGAAGAAAGCCCCTATATTGTCATAGCACCCCATGGACACATCCAGGAAGTCAATGTAGGGATTACACATCTTGACCACTTCTTTCATTTCCTCGTGGCCAATTCCACCAGGCATCTTCTCGTCCCCGCTAAGACGCACGCCCAATGGGAAATCCGGGCCTACAGCAGCTCTGACCTTTTTAAGCGTGTTGATCAAAAAGCGGGCGCGATTCTCCAGGCTTCCCCCGTACTCGTCATTACGGTTGTTGGAGCGAGGGGATAAAAAGGTATGCATCAGGTAACCATGGGGCGAGTGTATCTCGATACCGTCGCCTTTCATCTCCTTAATCATAGCGGCTCCCCGCGCCATATCGTCTTCAAGGAAGACAATCTCCTCATGGGTTAACTCCCGGGGCGTAGCACCAACAAATATCTTGTTCATGCTGGGATTGGTCCTTTCAAACTCTGCCATCATCGCTTGCTCTAAATTCTTGTACTCCTCGTCCGACATGGCCTGCAGTGCCTCGTAAGACGGTTCCTTAGGTATATTAGGATCCATTTTTCTCATTGCTTTATCGAGATTCTTAGTCTGGTTTCGTATGTCCTGACGGTGAGGTATGGAAGAAGGCCCGGCAGAAGGCGCCTTGGTATTGGGGTGGGGCTTGCCTTGTGAGCCGAACCCCGGGGAAATCTGTGCAATGAACTTGCAGTCCCATTCGTGGACCAGGCTCACCATCTCGTAGAAAAGTCGGCCGTAGCGGTAATCGGCCATGCGCATGCCGAGCAATTCCGTGCAGCCTGCCCAGTCCTTGCCGTGGGTACAGATGAACTCACTGATTATCAGACCAAATCCGCCTTTAGCCCTGGCCGCATACCAGGCCATATTCGATTCATTGATGTACCCATCCGGGTCAGCTAAAATAGGGTTCATAGGCGACATGACCAGACGGTTTTTCACCTCCATCTTATTGATTGTGATGGGTTCGAAAAGTTTGCTGTAAGTCATAGTTTTCTCCTTTCTATTTGGTTTCGTTTGTTTGCAATTTGGTGTTTCCTCTCATGGAATCAAATACCTGATGGCCGAGTCCCTTTTAGAACCCCCCAGATCCGTATGACTTATCCCTCTCGAATAGCCTCCAGGGCGGTTCTAGGCACCTTCGCGTCCCCGATGATGTAAAACTCCGGGACCACGCCTTTCATGTCACCAGCGAGTTTATTCTCTGATCTGGAACCGGCTGCAATCACAACCGAATCCGCAGACAGGAAACCAGGGCCTTGTTCCCCTTCAATCTCAAGACCTTCCGGTGTGATGCCCACGGCCTTGGCGCCTTTCAGGGTGGTGACCCCCAATCGTTTGATCTCGGATAATATGATCCAGCGAGTGGAGGCACCCATGTCCGGTGCGAACCTTTGGGTCATTTCTACCACCGTCACGTCCTTGTTGCCTTTACTGAGCAGGCCTGACAAGGTCTCCGGCGTCTCGGCGTTGTGAACTGAAAGAAAATGGAACGCCTCGGGAGATAAGGTCCCCTGGGAGGCTAAGTACAGGGCCGTCTCCAAACCGACCGCACTGCCACCGACGATAACCACTTTTTTACCGACACAAACCTTGCCGGCCAACACGTCCCAGGCCTGATGCACGTTGTCGCCGTCAATACCAGGAAGGTTAAGTTCAATGGGGACGGCCCCGCTGGCCATAACGACGACATCCGGGGAAAAATCCTTGATGAATCCGGCGTTCGCTTCCTGATTCAGCAGAATCTTTACCTCCAGAGCCTTTAGATTATTGATAAGGTCCGTGGCCACGGTCACCATTTCGCTGCGACCCGGAATGAGCCGGTTTAAGAGGAGCTGTCCGCCCAGTTGATCCGCCTTATCGACAAGGGTAACCCGGTGGCCTCGCTGCGCTGCCGTGCAGGCGGCTTTCATTCCGGCCGGGCCGCCGCCGATAACCAGAACATTTTTCGGTTCCGAGGCCGGAACGGACCCCCATTCTTCTTCCATACCGACCCTTGGATTGACCATACAGGTAACCGGCTGAGCCCGAAATATATAGTCCAGACAGCCCTGGTTGCAGCCGATACAGTGATAGATCTGATCGGCCCTCCCTTCTTTGGCTTTATTGGGAAGGTCGGGATCGGTAATCAGGCTCCGGGCCATGGTTATCAGATCCGCTTCCCCGTTTCTTAAGATTGCCTCGCCGTCTGCCGGATCGTTGATCCGGTTGCTGGCCAGGACCGGGATGGAAACAACGGATTTGATTCCCTGGGCCAGGTAGGCAAAGGCCCGTCGTGGAACGGCCATGGTGATTTGAGGAACACGGGTCTCGTGCGGTCCACCGGTGATATTTAACAGATCCACCCCTGCTTTCTCCAACTCTGCGGCAAATGTCTGCACATCACTGCGGCCACACCCACCGGGCATGAATTCACTGCCACCCAACCGCATCAGAAGCGGATAATCCGGGCCCACCGCCGCTCTTACCTTTTGGGCCGTTTCCACCCCGAAGCGCATCCGGGCGGACAGAGATCCCCCGTATTCATCTTCGCGCACATTGCTCAAAGGAGAGAGAAAATTGTTGATCAGGTAACCCCCCAGGATTTCCACCGCGTCAAATCCGGCTTCTTTCGCCCGCACGGCCGCCTGGGCATATTTGTCCTGCATGACAATGATCTCTTCTAATTCCAGGGCCCGGGGGGTTTCCCCGGTCAACCTCGATTGAACGGCCGAAGCGGATACCGTCTGTCGACCGCCTATCATTGAGGACCGGGCGCTGGCCCCCATATGGGCAATCTGGGCGGCGACCCTGGCGCCGCCGCGCTGAATCGAATCGGACAACCGTTTGAGACCCGGAATATAGGCGGCGAGGTGTCTTTATCGATGCAACAGGTACCTACAATGATCAGACCCACGCCACCCTCGGCCCGACGGGTATAAAAATGTATCAAACGATCATTGACGTACCCGTTGTCATCGTCATAGTGCAAATGCATAGCCGTCATGACTATCCGATTTTTAAGTTCCATTCGATTGATTTTGATGGGAGAGAATAAAAAAGGGAATCCCATATTGTATAATCTTTCTTCGTATTTGTCTGTTTAATCAGACTGTTTGCAGCATTAGGCGCAATTGCGCCGCGCTATCCAATAGTTCGTTCTGTATTCTCCCAGAATTTCTTCTTGACGTCTTTTCTTAATATCTTTCCGAGGGGTGTCTTAGGGAGCGTATCCCAAGCCTTTACAGCCTTCGGACACTTGTAACCGGCGAGTTTATCCTTGCAATGAGCTACAAGCTCATCTTCTGTTGCGGTCAGACCCTTTTTGAGTACAACCGCTGCCTGTACGCGCTCCCCCCATTTTTCATCCGGGGCCGACACCACGGCCACTTCTAATACGGCGGGATGCTCGTAAAGCACGTCTTCAACCTCCTTAGGATAGACGTTTTCGCCTCCAGTGACAATCATATCTGCTTTGCGGTCCACTAAAAACAAATACCCGTCTTCATTCATATATCCCATATCACCCGTGTGATACCACCCGTTACGGATCGTCTTGGCGGTCAGTTCCGGGTTTTTCCAGTATCCCATCATCACATGTTTTCCACAAAGGGCCACTTCACCAATGTCACCTGTTTCCACCTCAACTCCCTCTTCATTTACAATTCTGACTTTGGCAACCAAATCTTCCTTCCCGGCACTGGACAGAAGTTTTGATTTTTCCCCTTCCAAAACATGATCTTCCGCTCTCAGCGTCGTGACCCCCAAGGCCTCGGTCATGCCGTATCCCTGTGTAAAAATATTCCCGAATTTCTGGATGCATTGTTTTAAAACCTCCGGCGGGAAGGGGCTACCTGCATAGGTGATCTGACGCAGGCTTGAAAGGTCATATTGATCCATGTCGGGAAACTGGAGAAGCCATGTATAGAGTGTGGGGACTGCGTTAATATGGGTGCACTTTTCGTCCTGAATAAGCCTGCATATTACATCCAGCAGTGGCCTGCGATTGATGACCGCCTTGCCACCGCACATCAAAACACACATAGCCGGCCAGAAAGCGAGATGAAAGAGGGGCAGCACTTGGCAAGTCGCATCATTGGATGTAAATTTGCAGCCCATACTAATTCCAAACAGTGCTGTCATGAGATTTCTGTGTGATAGCATAACCCCTTTGGGAAGGCCGGTGGTGCCTCCGGTGTACATCAAAACAGCCATCTCGTTTTCGTCCACCTCAATATCAGGCTCTCTATCGGAAGATTCTTTAAGCAAAGTCTCATAATAAATAAAGCCTTCTGTTTCATTATCCGATGCAATCCAGTCCTTGACACTGTTAAGCTTGTTTTTGAAACCTTGGGCGCGTTCTTCATATCCATCTGCAACAAGGAAACAGCTTGCCTCGCTATTTGTTACGATATGTTCAAGCTCGGAATCGGAAAGACGAAAATTCAATGGGGTCAGACTCATTCCCAGTTTGCTGGTTGCAAAATACATTTCAAGATACTTGTGGCTGTTTTCTGCCAGAACCGTAATGCGATCCCCTTTTTTGTATCCCATTTGGGTAAGCGCATTTGCAAAACGATTCACTCGTTTATTCAATTCCTTATAAGTTAACCTGGTGTCTTCGCATACAACTGCCTCATTGTCTGGATAAACGATGGCCCCTTTTCGTACGATCTCTCCCAAAGTATACATTGAATTTTCCTTAATTAGTTTCAAGCAGGCGCCCGTCTCTTTGTCGTATCCACACCCAGAAGACCGGCAAGGTTCCCTCCAAAAATCTTTTTGCGATCATCATCGGTAAGAGCCGGATATCCATACCCCTCCTGCATATCCTGTGGGAATTGGAAGCTCCTCATACCCTCTACACTCATTTTAAACTGAAAACCCATTCCCGCATAATCAGTCCCCCAGATAATTCTATCCACTCCAACAAAGCGGATCGCTTCCCCCAGTATCTTGGCAAATTTGCGGGGCGCGGATAAAGCCCAGGGTATCAGCACACTCAGGCAGAGGTATACATTGGAATGCCCCATTGCCACCATGTTGAGATCGTCACAGTAAGGATAACCCATGTGGAAAGCCACCAGCTTCAATTCCGGAAAGTCTCTGGCCACATCATCCAGCTGGATAGGAAGGGAGTACTTGCTCTTACCAGGCGGCACCCAGGAAAATCCAGTATGAATGTCCAACACAATATCCAACTCCTGTGCCTTCTTGTAAAATGGCCAGATATCAGGGTCGTTCATGTATGTGTCCTCTGGTGGATAAAACTTGAATATTTTGGCTCCCTTTTCTTTGACCCAGTACTCCAGCTCCCAGATGGTGTTCTTCACTCCCTTGTGCTTGATGGGCGAAAGGTTGGGCTGGTATAAAAACCGGTCCGGATGCTTCTCTACCACTTTGGCCATGTCACCGTTGGAGCACCACCGACCCGTATATCCTGTGGTGTCCATCATGGATTCCGGAAGGAGACATGCTATATCAACACCATACTTGTCCATGGGTGCCAGAATCCCTTCAGGATCCGAGTTTTTTTCCATCTCATGAGGCTCCAGGCCCTCCATGATCTTGGGCGGCATACCGGTTTCAAACGCCCGCTTGCAGCCCTCTAAGGCTTTCAACCACATCTGCACTCCAGGAAAATGGATGAAGGGCTCAATATTTCCCATAAGATGACACTCAGGTTCGATCTTGAAATAGCCGTCCTTCTTGAATTCACTTGTCATGGGGTCACTCCTTATCCTCTCCTCTGTTAAGAATTTCGTTTTTGTGCACTCATTTCCGGCGGAGACTTCTCCCGTCGAACCGAAGCCGAAGCGTCACGACGGTTCTCTCTTTAAGAGTATCTCCACATAAGGCGACATGCCCCGAAGCTGCGCACCTTTGTCCACAAACGTTTTAAGCAATTGGACACCCTCGGAGTCCGCCCACCGCAAATTCGAGAGGTCGAGGGCGATGGGCAATCCCGCTGCCCGGCACTCCCTTTCAAGTTCGAGAACGCCACCCCCTGCAAGCTGTCCAGCGATTTGGATAACGTTCATCTGTCCGTCTTTTGTGGTTGTGATCCGCAGTCTCATGTGTAACGTACTTGCAGGTCGCGTGCCAAATTCGCGCCGGTAGCCTTAACATACCCATAATAGGCTAGAATTTAAGAAAAAAACACGATTTGGGGAGGCATGGTGAAGCCGTGGTGATGTACGTGAATGGGCGGAATGCCGCACCCTAAGGGGTGGCATTCAACCCCATGTTGGTGCTGTGACAATGTATTCGAGGATTTATTAAGACGGAGGGGCCATGTCGATGGTCCCGCACGGGCGGAATGCCGCCCTTTAATAGATTGCCTTCCGATTTCCGATGCGGTATATAGCCTTTCAGATATTGAATTTTGAAAGGATAAACGCATGATTGTGCCAGGATACGTCATTGGAGAGGAGATGGGGGGCGGGCCGTTGATCGCCTTGCATCGGGCTCAACGTCGCAGCGATGGCCAGGCTGTCCTGCTAAAGACTGTGCGGGGCCGGGTGCATGCGGGAACCATAGTTCAGCAGTTAAGGCGTGAGCTCGGGATCAGCCGCCAGCTTAACATCGATGGTGTTACCCGGG
>JAFDDL010000032.1 GCA_019310865.1 Deltaproteobacteria bacterium
CAGCACCATCATGGGCCTTTTGATAATTTGTGGACTCATGTTCTATGCGTCACCTTTTGTCATGCAAAGCATCATAGAGCAGTTTGAAATCATCTTTAACAAACTTGAATGGTATTTAAAGAATATTTATTAAATTGCAACATATTTTATTATTATTACAACGAGTTATATATTTGCAGTAACTATTTCACCGCAATTGAGGAGGAATAATGGAAAGAGTTTACGTTCTTGGGGTTGGTTTGCATCCTTTCGGCCGATTTCCGGATAAATCGTTTGGTGAATTGGGACGTATCGCCGTAAACGGCGCTTTGGAAGACGCCGGTGTTGGCTGGAAAGATATTCAAATCATTTATGCTACCTCATTTCTTCAAGGAGCTGCATGGGGCACGAAAATAGCCAACGCCTGCGGTGCCACCGGGATTCCGGTTGTCAATATGGAAGCCGCCTGTTGCAGCACCTCTGCGGCGATTGCCCAAGCGACTTATGCAATTGCGTCCGGCCAACTGGATTTGGTTCTTTGTGTTGGTGGTGAAAAACAGGAGAGAGGATTTATTCCCACTGAAGACCAGCCTCACTGGATGCGGCACATGGGTTTGGGGACATACCCTTCGATGTATGCGCAAATGATGCAGCGCCATATGCTAACCCATGGAACAACATTGGAACAAATGGCCTGGATTTCGATTAAAAGCCATAAAAATGCGTCATTAAACCCCAAAGCCCATTACCGGAACATGGCCGATCTGACAGTAGAATCCGTCTTGAACTCGCGGATGGTTTGTGATCCATTCCGGCTCCTGATGATTGCGCCCACCAGCGAAGGGGCCGGAGCGGTGGTGATTGGAAATAAAAGAGCGATTAAAAAGTTCAATATTGCCGACCCCATTGAGATTGCGGCTTGTGTACAGCGTTCCCACATTTACGATAGAGAGACAATTTTATACCCGCCACCGCTATTGCCCATGGTGGCAAAAGAGGCCTATGAGCAAGCCGGCATGGGCCCGCAAGACATCGACATCGCTATGATTCAGGACGGAATGCCTATCGGGGAAATCGAGGGGCTTGAGCAGATGGGTTTTTGCGAAGAAGGAATGGGGGGGACCATGGCTGTTCCGATCAACGGAAAAAGTTACGGCCGAACATGGATCGAAGGGGACATCCCGGTAAACACAGACGGCGGGTATATGTCCCGGGGCAACTGTGTCGGAGCCACCGGAGCAGCTGGATTTACCGAGGTGGTTACTCAGCTGCGAGGTAAAGCAGGAGCACGACAGGTTAGAGACCCGAAAGTGGGATTGGTCCACAATATGGGAGCGGGGATTCAGTGTTCGGTGGCCATTTTAAAAAAATAATATGTTCGTGATATTTTTAGCCTTAAATGAAATAGAGACGTGAGCGTTATTTTGGAAAGATCAAATCATCGAAAATTAGAAGAACTGGCCGACCGTATGGAGATAACTGATCTTATCTCTCGATCCGCTTGGCTTATGGATGAGGGAGATGTCGACACCTGGGTGGAAACGTGGACCGATGATGGCGGCATAGATGGTACGTTATTAGTTGGCCGAGAGATAAAAGGAAAAGAGGCTCTGAAAAAGTTTGGCACTCAAATGACCAAGACGTTTACCAAAATGGGTATACAGATGCGGCACATTAGTACGAACATCAAGATCGAGTTGCTTGGCGATAACAAAGCCAAGGCTCATTATATCATGCTTGTTCTTTTGGGGCATCCGTATATTGCTCAACCGCTCGCGGGTAATTTGCTTTCTTACCGTGCCCAGTTTGTGAAAGTCGACGGGAAATGGCTTTATTCCCAGGGAACGCCCAAACCGGACAACTTACAGCCGACATGAGTTTAAGTGATGACCGAGGGATCGGAGAACGATGCTTCCTACCCGAAAGGGGTTGGAAGAAGTTGGTACTGATCATGTATCAAAGGATGGCGATCCGGTAAGGATCTTTTTGCCCATCGGAAACGACTAACTGTGTAACGATTTTATCGGGAGATTAAATTATGGATATAGCTTCAGACATTCAGCCCGGGGACGATCCGGTAGAAGTGTCGACAAAGCTTCTTGGGTCCACCCGCACCCGGTTGCTGAGGGAACTTTTTGACTATTTCGACATACCGCATGACTATATCAATCACTTTTTCGGGAGTCTATATACCCGGGATACTTTAACCCAGAAAGAGAGGGAGCTTTGTGCCGTGGCGGCCTTGTGTGTTTTAAATCGTAAAGCTGAGCTTAAAGGTCATATCATCGCAGCTATTCGCAGCGGTGCATCAAAGGCTGAAGTGGCGGAGGTGCTTCTACAAATGTCGACTTATGGTGGTATGCCGGTCTGTGTAGAAGGATTAGCTATTGCGAGACAGGTATTTGAGAAGGCTGAAAAAATGTAAAAAGGAGCCACAATGAGAAGAGTTGCAGTGATCGGTGGTGGTCATACCCAATTTGTGACCAATTCGCCAAATACAGGATTGGAACTACTCGCGGAAGCATCCATGGATGCCATTACCCATTCTAGTTTAACGCCCAAAGACATCCAGGCTGTTTATTGCGGCAACGTTCTGGGCGACTTTTCCGAAGGGCAGGGAATGATGCAGTCTTACCTGGCCAATGAAATTGGGTGCCATTACATACCGGCCAGCAAATTCGAAGGGGCCTGCGCCACCGGCACCATGGCCGTCAGAGACGCGGCCATGTGGGTCGCATCGGGCGTTTACGACATCGTTCTGGCATGCGGTGTGGAAAAGGCCACGGCCATGGGAACGCCTCTGGCCACGCGCACCTTTGCCATGTTCGGCGACAGCCGGTACGAGTACCCGGCCGGCTTTACCTTTCCGGCGGTATTTGCCATGCTGGCCCATCTGTATGCAAGTAGCTACGACATTCCCCTTGACAAGCTCAAGGAGCAGATGGCCCGCGTGTCGGTGCAATCGCACCACTACGGTGCGAAAAATCCCAATGCTCAGTTTCAAAAAGAAATCACCATGGAAAAGGTTCTCGGCGGCCCCATGGTGACAACGCCGCTTCAGCTGCTCGATTGCTGTCCGTTTTCCGACGGTGCGGCGGCGATTATTTTGGCCGCAGAGGATGTGGCCAAAAAACTCACGGACAAACCGGTTTACGTAGCCGGTACCGGACAGGCTTCCTCGGGACATCTCGCCTCGCAATACAAACACCTGCCTCGGCTGCGCGCCCGGGAAATCGCCGTTAAACAAGCCTATGACATGGCCGGCGTCGGACCGGAAGATATCGATGTTTGTGAACTTCACGATTGCTTCAGCATTGCCAGCATCATCGCCGCAGAAAGCCTTGGCTTTGCAGAATTCGGCAAAGCCGGCAACCTGTGGGAAACCGGAGAAACCCGAATCGGTGGCAAGATCCCCATCAATGTATCCGGCGGTTTAAAATCCAAAGGCCATCCCATCGGCGCCACCGGCGTTTCCCAGGTTTATGAAATCGTCAAACAGCTGCGCGGGGAGCTGGCAGATCAAGGCCGCCAGGTCGAGGGCGCCAAAGTCGGCCTGGTGGACACCCTGGGCGGAGACGGGGTGATCGTCAACTTGATTTTAAAGCGGGATTAAGTCCCCATCGGAGATAGACACATGAAATATGCACTCGATTTTCGTACCTACAGCAATGCATTGAAAAACAACAACCTGATGGGACTCAAATGCCGCGCATGTGACAGCGTGACCTGCCCGCCGCGCCTGGCCTGCCAGGATTGCGCCTCAACGGACCTGGATGTGGTCAATTTAAGTGGAAACGGAACCATCAAAACCTTTACCACCACCCACATCGCCCCCCTGGGACGCGAGGTCGAAGCACCGTATACCATTGTTATGGTCGAGTTGGCGGAAGGTCCTTGGATATCCGGCAACCTGATTGATATCGATCCAAATCAGGTTGATATGCACATTATTGGCAGGAAAGTTCGCTTGGGGCACAAGGTGTTTCCGGGCGATGTCTATGCCGGCGGTGAAGCGGCCAGGCCTCTGTTCAGCTTCACATAAACGATCTGCACTTTATTGAAACAACAACCATGCAAAACACCCAAGTTTCAACTTTTCTAAAACGGTCGATATGGCCATCGACCTGCTTCTTACAAGTCACAAGCTCGTCAAATATGACGAGCTTGTCAAATAGGACCAGTTTTTATTCCAAGGCATGTTTGCCGGCAACGGGAAATATCCTTTTAAACATTATATAATCAACTGGTTATCAATATATCCGTTTAACGAATCGATGTTGGCACAGAAATTGGATTACATCTAGTCCAAACGAATAATTTGTCCACTTCAAACCTTATTCGGCGTTTTCCGTTAGCGGATTCAGCCAATTGTTGCTACACCCAGGTCAGATGCCCTTGATACAGCGAGCCAAAGGCATCGACCTGTTCCATATATAAGGAGCTATACTTACGGGTACAGTTAACAATTAAAGAGGGAGGTAAGATTATGAATCATTTTGTGAGTCGTTCAACTGTTTTTGCATGGAGCATCCGCACGGGCATATTGGCAATGGTTTGTGTTTTTCTAGTGATCGGAACCAGTGGACCCGTGTTCGGCGAGGAAAGCACGGAGGATTACGTTCTTGAAGACACTGTGGTGACGGCCACCAAGACGGGCGAAACCCAGCTGCAGGAAACGCCGATGACCATTTCTGTATTTGATGACCAGACACTAACGAACACCCAGTCCTACAAGCTGTCGGACCTGTCTCAGTTCATGCCCAACGTCGAAATTCATGAGCGCTTTGGACCGACCGCCTTCATCAGGGGGATTGGCTCCATACTCCCGCCGCTTTCCGGGGATCATGCTACGGCTTTCTATCTTGACGGCGTGTATCTGGATAATAAGTACGGTTTTAACGCTGATTTTTTCGATATTGAGCGGATCGAGGTGCTCAGAGGCCCGCAGGGCACACTTTACGGGCGAAACGCAACCGCCGGCGCCATAAACATCATCACAAAAGCCCCCAGCGACAAGCTGGAGATAAGGGGGGGCGTCGAGCTTGGAGAATATCAGTTAAGACGGTTTGATATGACCATCAGCGGTCCCATCGTCGCCAATAAGGTCAAGGCGAGATTTACTGTTTCGGATACCCAGCGCGACGGTTACGTGGAAAACCTAATCGGTGAGGATCTTAGCGACGACGATTACACCAGCCTGCGCGGTAAGATTCAGTTTACACCCACAGAGAAGCTCGACATCGTTATTTCGGGAGATTATAGCAAGGTCGACGAGAATGGTAAAGGCTGGAAACTGCTGAGTGATCAGGGGCTTTTCGGGATGTTGGGCTATTTAAGCGGGTTGACTCGAGAGCAAATGATACACCCGGATTTCTGGACTGTGGCCCAACCCGATGAAGCCAACGGCCAGAAAGATGAGGGCTGGGGCGTTTCGGGTAAAGTGACGATAGATCTACCGAACAACATGGTGCTTCACTCCATCACGGCTTACCGCGAATATGATTGGGATAACACTTTAGACCTTGATGGGTATTCAGTGCCTTTGGGACAAAGTCAACTTAGCGTAAGTTACGAGCAATTCTCACAGGAGCTGCAACTTAACGGGACCTGGGGCCGCTGGAATTGGGTTGCAGGACTTTACTACTTAACCGAGGAGGAGGACTCCCCGGTCACGACCAACGCATTAAGTCTGAATTACTTCTTTCCGGGCTTTGTGTGGAAAACCGGAACACTTCTGGAAATGGATGCGTATGCCGTTTTCGGAGATCTGAAATACGCCCTAACTGACAGGCTGACCCTAGGGGTTGGTCTCCGTTACAGTTACGAGGAAAAGACGTTTACTTATATTTCAGATCCTAACATCCCAGTACCACCTTTTTTTACAGACTCGGTGAAAGTGCTGGAGGATGACTGGGACGAACTGACACCTCGGTTCGGCCTTGACTACCAGCTTACCGACGATGTGCTGCTGTATGCAAACATCGTTCAAGGGTTTAGGAGCGGCGCTCTTGAACCAACAAACCTGCCCGGTGAGGAAACGATTGAGCCTGAGATCCTGTGGAGCTATGAACTCGGCGCCAAAAGCGACTGGTTCGACAACCGTTTGCGTGCCAATATGGCCATCTTTTATTATGACTACCAGGACCTTCAGGTCAATAGCGTGGTATCCGGTCAGGTGGCTTTGAGCAATGCGGCGACTTCCACGGTCTATGGGGCTGAGCTGGAGTTTCTCGCACGACCGCTTCCTGCATTAACGCTCAATGGATCCTTTGCCTGGCTGGATTCTGAATATGATGAGTTTATCACGAGAGACGAGTTTGGTTTTGATGTGGATGCCTCCGGCCACCCGCTTCCGTTCTCGCCGGAATGGAAGATCTCCGTCGGGGCGCAATATGTGTTCACGTTGGGCGATTTGGGGTTTTTGACGTTTCGAGGCGACCTGTCCTGGAAGGATGACGCTTACTTAGACTCGTTTAAACGTTCACCGCAGATGCAAGAGGCCTATACTCTTGTTGACGGCCTTGTGCGATTTGAGACGACTGGCGGCCGCTGGAGCGCGGAGGTATACGGCAAGAACCTGACCGATGAGGAGTACTTGCACAGCGCCGTTACATGGTTCCTGCCATCGGATGCAACGGGTCTTTCGGGGGATCCCCAGATGTTTGGTTTTAAGTTGGGCTTTAATTACTAATCAAAGAGACCGAGTCGAAAGACAGAAGGCGGAAGGAGGTGATAGGTGGGTACCAAGTCCGCTGCGTTTTTAACCTTAAATAAAATAGAGAAGGGAGCGTTATTATGGAAGAATCAAATAATCGAAAATTAGAGGAACTGGCCGACCGTATGGAGATAACCGATCTTATATCTCGGTACGCTTGGTTTATAGATAATGAAGAAGTCGAAGCCTGGGTGGAACTGTTCACCGATGATGCCGGCATAGATGGCACGATATTTATTGGCCGGGAGATAAAAGGAAAAGAGGTTCTGAAAGAGTTTGGCAATCAGTTGTCCAAGGCGGTTGTCGCAATGGGTGTACAGGGCAGGCACATGCTGACGAACATCAACATCGAGTTGCTGGGCGATGGCAAAGCCAAGGCTCGTTATTACTTGATTGATTTTATTGGGCATCCGTATCTGGCTGCACCGATCCCGTCTGTATTGGGTACTTACCATAGCCAGTTTGTGAAAATCGACGGGAAATGGCTTTTTTCCCAGGTAACGGCCAAACCGGACAACTACTCCCAATATGAGTTCAAGTAATGACCGGATGAGCTGAATTTATACCCCCCTTGAGCGAAAACGCTCAAGGGAAACATTCGGCTTTAAATGAAATAGAGAAGGGAGCGTTATTAGGGAGCGTTATTATGGAAGAATCAAATAATCGAAAATTAGAGGAAGTGGCCGACCGTATGGAGATAACTGATCTTATCTCTCGATCCGCTTGGTTTATGGATGAGGGAGATGTCGAAGCCTGGGTGGAACTGTTCACCGATGATGCCGGCATAGATGGTACGTTATTTGTTGGCCGAGAGATAAAAGGAAAAGAGGTTCTGAAAGAGTTTTGCACTCAGCTGACCGAGACGTTTGGCGCAATGGGTGTACTACAGGGCCGGCACATGATGACGAACATCAGCATCGAGTTGCTGGGCGATGGCAAAGCCAAGGCTCGTTTTTACATGCTTGCTTCTATAGGGATTCCGTATATTGCTCAACCGATCCCGTCTGTATTGGGTACTTACCATAGCCAGCTTGTGAAAATCGACGGGAAATGGCTTTTTTCCCAGCTAACGGCCAAACCGGATAACTACTCCCAATATGAGTTCAAGTAATGACCGGATGAGCTGAATTTATGCCCCCCTTGAGCGAAAACGCTCAAGGGAAACATTTGGCTTTAAGGAGGTAAGAAAATGCGAAAAGTTTTAGTAGTAAACTACGAAAAGTGCACAGGTTGCAGGACCTGTGAGATAGCCTGTTCTTTCTCTCACAAGAAAGTATTTAACCCGACGAAAGCTTCAGTTCACGTCATAAAGTGGGAGGAAGAGGCAAAATATGTGCCTATGGTTTGCCGACAATGTAAGAACCCGCCCTGTGAGGAGGCCTGTCCGGTTGAGGCGATCGCCCGGGATCCGGAAACCGGGGCAATGCTAATTGATGATGAGCTGTGCACGGGTTGCCGGATATGCATGGAAGAATGCCCTTATGGTGCGATAACGGTCGACCCGGAAACAGATGAGATTCTCAAATGTGATTTATGCGGTGGCAATCCCATGTGTGTCAGGTTCTGTGAGCCAAAGGCTTTGGAATATTTAACGACCGCTGCCTTTAATTACCGAAGTACAAAGGCATCTGCCGAGCGCTTGTCGATAGACGCAGAGTAAAGGAGGGTGAAAAAATGGATGGATGGACGGGAACCATATTAAGAATTGATTTGACAGAAGAAAAAGTCACAAAAGAAAGCCTCCCACCGGAGTTTGCCGAGGATTACCTCGGTGGCTTGGGGTTTGGCCTAAAATTGCTTTATGATGAAGTGCCGCCGGGAACGGACCCTTTTGATCCGGAGATGATCTTCGTCGTCGCCGCCGCACCCCTGTCAGGCACATTAAGTCCTTCTAATGGAAGGCTACACGTCATCACCAAGTCTCCGCTGACCGGTATTTTAGGAGATTCGAACGCCGGCGCATTCTTCGGTCCGGAACTGAAATTCGCGGGGTACGATGCTATCGTCATAAAGGGTAGAGCAAAAAATCCGGTTTATATTTTTATCGAGGACGATGAGGTTCAGATACGTGATGCGACGCATTTATGGGGCCAGGAGAACAGAGTAGAAGTTGTTGAAAAGATCAGGAAGGAAATTGGCGGTCCGCCAGTAGAGATCATGGACATTGGCATTGGGGGGGAGAATAAAGTGGTATATTCCGGCGTGTATACCTCCCATACTCGGATTGCGGCATCAACGGGGATCGGTAGTGTTTTAGGTGCCAAAAACATGAAAGCCGTTGCCGTACGGGGAACGAAAAGTGTTAAAGTCGCCGATCCGGATGGGTTTCTACAGGCAGTGGAAGAATTACATAATAGGGTAAAAAACAGCCAAATGTTCGAACTTTTTTCCAGTGTTGGAGCAATTGGAATAATGCAGACCCCCTTTAACGAAATGGGTCTCCTGCCTTTTCGAAATTCGCAGGAAGCATGGATGGCTCCGGAGGAGTTTGAACCCATCAGTGGTGAGACCTGGATAGAACGATTCAAGCAAAAAGATATGGCCTGTTTCGGGTGTCCCGTACATTGTTCCCATTATTATAAAATTAAGGATGGCCCATATGCCGGGTTGAAGGGCGAAGGTGTGGAATATGGTGCATATGCGCCATTTTCGTCCGTGCTGGGAGTCACTGATGCGGCGTTTGCGACAAAAGCAGTTTCAGTTTGCGATGAGTACGGATTTGATGCGAACTGCATCGGATACATCATCGCTTTTGCGGCCGAACTCTTCCAGCGGGGTATCATAACGAAGGAGGATACAGACGGTATCGATCTGACCTGGGGAAATCAGGAAGCCAACCTGGAAATGATAAGAAAGATCGCCCTTAGAGAGGGCTTCGGCGCTGTGCTGGCGGATGGATTTCAGAAGGCGGCGGAAACGATTGGAAATGGCTCGGAACGCTATCTGTTGACCATTAATGGGAGGCCCCCAACAAGCTTTGATTTGAGATATGGAATCGCAGCCGTGTTATGCCACCTTACATCCACCAGGGGAGCTGACCACCTCAAGGGGATGCCGGGAGCCGAGTTTTTTGAAGGTTCGTATCCGGATTATGACGAACCCCTGGCGAAAAAGTATTTTAATATTTCCACCATGCATCCGGACTCACCTGAAGGTAAGGAAAAACTAGTCGTGCGGCAGGAAAACATGATGGCGGTTGCAAACTGCGTCGGTATGTGTACATTTTTTCATGAGTGCCTGAGCACGCTGGAGTATACGGTTGGCGACCTTGACGACATTGCCAAAGTGCTGACGCCCGCAACCGGGGTGCAGTATGATGCGGAACGTTTGCAGGAGATTGGAGAACGATTATACCGATTCCAGCAGGCTTACAATGCTCGAGAGGGTGTTCGCCGAAAAGATTTCAAACTGCCAAGACGGTTCACTGAAGAAAAGATTCCAGATGGACCTACTAAAGGACGTTCAATGGATCCCAAAACAATGGACAAGGTATTGGATGCCTATTTTTTAGCCAGGGGAATGGACCCTGAAACAGCGCTTCCTACCCGAAAGGGGCTTGAAGAAGTTGGTTTGGAATATATTGCAGAGGATTTGGAAAAGCGGAAAATAATATAAGCAGGCCGGTGTACCGAGAGTCGGTTTGGCCCAGTCCTATGGTGCCCAGGGCAATGCCGGTACGATTATCCTGAAAAAGTAGGGGGACAAAGGGGAAAGCATCATGGATTTCATGTTTGATGAAAAGACAGAGGCTCTGAGGCGTGAAGTTCGCCGGTTTGCCAGAGAGGAACTCCCAACAGACCATATTATTCAGACTGAGGAATATGCCTCAGATAATTTGTGGTCCATGAGCATGGCAATCTCCAAAAAACTGGCCCAAAAGGGATGGCTGACCATTTCCTGGCCCAGGGAATTTGGGGGGATGGGGGCGTCCGACTGGGAGCAGGCCGCGTTCAAGGAAGAGGCCGGCTATTGGGCGATACCCGGCACCAATATGGGCGTAGGCGGTACGGGCTGGATCGGTCCCACACTCATGCTGATGGGGACGGAGGAGCAGCGAAAGAAATTCCTTCCGCCAATTGCCGCCGGCGACGAGGACGGCGTATGGAGTACCGGTTACAGTGAGCCGGATGCCGGTAGTGATCTGGCCAGTCTTCGTACTATGGCCCACCGGCAGGGTGATGAATACGTCATCAACGGTCAGAAGATATGGAACAGTGGCGGTAACCGGGCAAGATGGTGCTGGCTGGCATGCCGAACCAACCCCGACACACAGAAGAAACATCAGGGAATTAGCATTATTATTGTGGATATGCAAAGCGAAGGCGTTAGTATAAGGCCGATCGCCAATATCGTGGGACACCATTCGTTCAACGAAATCTTTTTCAAGGATGTCCGGGTACCGGCGACAAATTTGGTCGGCCAGGAAAACAAGGGCTGGTCAGTGCTCATGACCGCCCTTTCCTTTGAAAGGGAATTGGGCTTGTACTTCTCTGGCATGTTTCGGCGTGCATTGGATGAATTGATCCTTTATACCAGGGAAGCGGGGCTGATCACCCGGCAAGCTATACGGAACAAGCTGGCAGAGCTGGCGATGCATATTGGTGCCTTGCGGTTAAATGTCTACGAGACCGTCTGGAAACAGAGCATGGGGGAAAAGGTCATATATGAACCTTCCATGGACAAGTTATATATGGTTGAAGTTTTGGAGCGAATCGGCTGTACGGGATCGGAAATACTGGGTGCATATGCTCAGCTGGACCCGTTGTATGAGTATGGCCCTCATACCCGCGTACAAAAAATCATAAAAAACATGTACTGGATGGCCTCAGGGATGGTTTCCGGGGGCGGAACACAGGAGACGATGAGAAATATCGTTGCCCAATTCGGTCTCCAGTTACCAAAGACCAATTAACGGGTCGTTCAACTCTTTAACAGAGTGGAGGTAAGATGTGAATTTTGAGTTGACGGAAGATCAGAAAATTATTCAACAAATTGTTCAGGAATTTTTTCAAAAGGAATGGTCCGGCGATCACACCCGAGAAATCATGGCCGACTCGAAGGGGTATGACCCGAGGTTGTGGAAAGAAATGACAGAACTGGGATACACCCGTTTGATCGTTCCGGAAATCTACGAAGGAACCGATGGAGATTTTCTGGAACTGACGCTGTTTATGGAGGAGATGGGAAAACACGTCGTGCCGTCGCCGTTTTTCACCACCGCCTGCCAGTGCATGCCCGCTATTCTAGAATATGGCAGTGATGCACACAAGGCGGCCATCTTGCCGCGGATCGGCGCCCATGGGGAGATCTGGAGCTTTGCTTTAAATGAAATTTGCGCTGATTATGATGCCAATGATATCCAACTAACAGCCAGTGAGAAGGCAAACGGATTTGTTCTCAATGGTATCAAGTTGTTCGTTCCCTATGCAAATTCCGCCGATTATCTACTGGTGGTGGCGCGGACCGAGCAGATCTCCACCACTGCTGAAGAAGGCATCAGCGTTTTCATGGTTGCAACGAACTCCGATGGGATTGACATTGAGGAAATGCCCACCGCAGCCCCCGGTGTCAAATGCAAGGTTCGGTTCAACGATGTGGCCATACCGGCAGACGCCATACTGGGAAGTCTGAACCGGGGTTGGGAAATCGTGGAATATATCCTTGAACATGGGGCAGTCCTGAAGGCAGCCGAGATGGCTGGGGGCGCTCAAGCCGCCCTGGGTCTGGCCGTCCGGTATGCCAAGGAAAGAATTCAGTTTGACAGGCCCATCGGCTCGTTTCAGGCCATTCAGCACCGACTGGTGAATATGCTTAAGGAAGTGGAAAGTCTGAGGAAACAAGTATATGAAGCGGCCTGGAACATCAGTGTGGGATCACCCTCCCGGCTTCTCAACGCATCGGCCAAGGCCATGGCCAACGAGGCTTACCACCGCGTCTGTTTTGATGCCGTGGCCATCCACGGGGCCATCGGTTGGACTCGGGAGATGGATGTCAGCCTTTACTTGCTGCGATCCAAAGACCTGGAAAACGACTGCGGCGGTCTCGACTTTCATAAAGAGTGGATAGCCGCAGAGTTGGAAAAAAAGGATCTTAAATTTCTACTGACGGACCGTTTGGATGAACCTGTCGAAGCCGCTTCTTGAAAAAGGTGGCTGCGAAACAATATAATTTCAAAAACTTGTATAATTTGCGAGGCGTATTATGAGTGAAGAACACAATGAGCGGACCATGACGATCACGACCGGCGGGCGCACCGTTACCGAAACGGATATTGTAACGTTTGTGAATACCGTGGGCCTTTATGAGCCTGCTTTTGTGGACATGGAGTACATCAAGGAGCACATGCCCCCGACACACCAAAAGCGTTTTGCCCCCGTACCGCTGATTATCGGTATCGGGATGGGTCTTCTGGCGACCCAACTAGAGGCTATAAAAAAGTTTATGGAAGAACTGGGCGCCAGCGGTAGCGCCGGCCTGTTGGGGCTCTCCGCCCAGGTGATGGCGCCGGTTTTTGTAGGCGACACCCTGTTCGTTGAAGCCGAGTTCAAAGTTAAGCGAAAGACCAGCAAGGGCCATACGCTCGCGGATTTTCTGCACGTGGTCAAGAACCAGCAAGGCACGGTAGTAATGGAATTTACCGAGACAGCCTTATTAATTTGAGGAAGGAGGGCTCTGTAATGAAAGAAATAAAGGTGTTTACGCCGATTAGCATAGGATCCATGACGCTCAAAAACAGGATAGTTTTAGCAGCGCTTCAAACTTCACTGTGTCACGACGGATATCCGACAGAGCCCTTTATCGCTTTTTTTGAACATCTTGCCAAAAGCGGCGCCAGTATGATCAACGTCGGCGGCGCCACAGTCAGTCAGGACCCACCCGGCCTTCAGTTTCCCTCCGGACCGGCAGTTGCCGATGACAAGCTAATCCCGGGTCTATCCAGGGTTGCTGATACGATAAAGATGCAGGGCGCCAAAGCCTGTCTGCAGCTATTTCATCCCGGCAGAGGCGCTTCAACCTATGCTGCTTCCCGGTATGGCATAACACCCTGGAGTGCGTCATCAACACGTCCCTTTTTAGCTGCGGTAGATTGGAAGATCACAAAAGAAGGAGATCAGTGGGATGTTCAGCAAGTTCTGGAACCGCTTCCGGTACGCGGAATAACCAAAGAAGAGATCAAGCAGGTTGTAATAATGAATGTAATGGGCGCCTTGCGGGCAATGGCAGCCGGCTTTGATGCCATTAACTTACATTTTGCGAACGTAACACTTGTCATGGACTTCATGTCGCCCTACACGAATACCCGAACGGATGAGTATGGCGGTGATTGGGTAGGGCGGATGCGGCTGCCGTGTGAGATCCTGCAGGCTATCAGGTCGGCAGTGGGTCCGTATTATCCAATAACCGTTCGGATCCCGGTTGACCAGGGTGTCGGCGAGGCCGGTATACAGATCGATGATGTGGTAAAGCATATTGTACCGAGGCTTGAGGAGGCAGGCGCGGACGCTATTGATGTTTCTGCGGGGATACTAGATGCGGCGCCGGATTACATCATTCCCCCGATGTATTATCCGAGGGGACTTTACATGAAACATGCCGAGGCAATTAAGAAGGCTACGAAATTACCGGTTCTAGCGGTTGGACGGCTTTGCGACCCAAGACTGATTGAAAGGTTTATTGAGACCGACAGGTGTGATGTGGTTCAGGTATGCCGGCCGCTGTTAGCGGATCCGGAGTTGCCCAAAAAGATGATGCAAGACCGGTATGATGACGTTAGAATGTGTGTGGCATGTGGCTACTGTGCCAGCGGT
>JAFDDL010000474.1 GCA_019310865.1 Deltaproteobacteria bacterium
CGCCAATGCCTGGAAGCCGCTTACAATCAAGCCAAAACCGTCTCCTGCGTCCTGCCTAAAAATCAGTTTTACGACGACTGGGAAGCCTATCATGGTGATTATTCCCATGAAGCCGTCGATACGTCTGTTCCCCTTAACACACTGATTTCTACAGCGAAAAAACTTCATACCCAACCGAATGGTTTTTCGATTCATTCCAAACTGGACCGGTTGATGAAAAAACGGCTTGAAACGATTGATAAAAAAGGCGGCATCCAATGGGCATTTGCAGAGGCCCTCGCTTTTGCCGGCCTGCTCATCGACGGGGTTCCGGTTCGCCTCAGCGGGCAGGACTGCCGGCGCGGCACTTTCAGTCAACGCCACTGTTTTCTGTTCAACCAGCAGACCGGGGAAGCCCATACGCCCCTGAATGATCTGGAGACCGGTCAGGCACGTTTTTCCTGCTTCAACAGCCTTCTTTCCGAATCCGGCGTCTTGGGCTTTGAATACGGTTACGCCATCGCCCGACCCGAGGGGCTGACCATCTGGGAGGCGCAATTCGGTGATTTTGCAAACAGCGCCCAGAGCATCATCGACTTGGCTGCTACCCAGTCCAAATGGCAACGGCTTTGCGGCCTGGTCATGCTCCTGCCCCATGGTTACGAAGGAATGGGTCCGGAGCATTCCAGCGCGCGGTTGGAACGGTTTCTTCAGCTATGCGCCGAGGAGAACCTGATCGTCTGCATGCCCAGCACGCCGGCTCAGTATTACCATCTTCTCACAAGACAGGCCATGGCCAAATACCGCAAACCCCTGGTGGTGATGACGCCAAAAAGCCTCATGCGCCACCCCAATGCCGTGTCCAAGTGGGACGAATTGGCCCAGGATCGGTTCCGGATGGTTCTGGACGATCCCCGCCCGCCTAAAAACGCCAAACAGGTCCTGTTTTGCAGCGGTAAAATTTACTACGAACTCATGGCCCGCCGAAAGCAGTTGAAATCTCCCCACATCGCCATTATTCGACTAGAGCAGTTCTATCCGTTTCCAGAAACGGCCCTGCGAGAAATTCTCTCTGGCTATGGGCACGCGAATGTATGGCACTGGGTCCAGGAGGAGCCGGAGAACATGGGGGCATGGCAGTTTGTTCATAAACGCCTGGAGGCTGTGCTGGGAAAACCAGTGGGTTATATCGGTCGGCGCGAAGCGGCCAGCCCTGCCAGCGGACTGTCCAATATTTACCGCCAGGAGCAGGCGACCATCGTGGACCAGGCCGCCGGGTCGACCGGAGATTGGATGGTCAGTTCTTAGAACCAATTTCAAAACGTTCAAGTTTGATGGCGTCGCAAAAAAGCAGATTTTACGAGTTCATCAAGTTTGGCTCAGATCAAGGCGGGCTAATAGATTACGGATACGAATGAGGTATTTACATGAAATTAGAAGTCAACGTCCCCAGTGTCGGTGAATCGGTAAATGAAGCAATTCTTGCCCAATGGCTCAAACAAGACGGCGATTCGGTGTCGAAAGACGAGCCGATTTTTGTGATTGAAACGGACAAGATCACCCTGGAGGTGTCTGCCGAGGCAACCGGGCGCCTGACGATTAAAATTCAGGAAGGGGAAACCGTGCCAATCGGCGCGGTGGCAGCTGTCATCGATACGGCCGCAGCTCCGATCCAGGACACATCCGAAAAACCGGATGCCCCCAAACTAAAAACAGAACCGGAATCAGAACCGGAACCACCGGTCGAGCCGGAATCGGCAGCCAAAACCCGCAAGGCGGCGGGCAAAACAAAACCGGCACCGGACCTTTCACCGGCGGTCAGACGGCTTGTGGCCGAGCACGCTCTGGACGCCCAGCAGATTCCGGGAACCGGACGAGACGGTCGGATCACCAAAGGCGATGTACTGGCATATTTAAAGCACCCAGCCGAATCAGCCCCCGGGACTCCGACCGATAAGGATCAACCCACAACCGCCCAGACCACAACCAACCAGAAAACAATCAACCAGAAAACAATTAACCAGAAAACAATTAATCAGGCCGGACAGCCACCGGTTAAATCCGGTGACGACTCGGTCACCCGAAAACCCATGACACCGATTCGCAAGCGCATCGCCGAACGCCTGGTGGCCGCCAAGCAGAACACGGCCATGTTGACCACGTTCAATGAAATCGACATGACCGAAGTCCAAGCGATTCGGGCGCGACACAAAGAATCGTTCCGCGAAAAGCACGGTGTTTCACTGGGGTTGATGTCTTTTTTCATAAAGGCCAGCGTGGCCGCGTTGCAGGAATTTCCGGAAATCAATGCCTTTATCGAAGGCGATGAGATGGTCTATCACCATTACGTGAACATGGGAATTGCCATTGGCGCCGAGCGGGGTCTGGTGGTGCCGGTGATCCAAAACGCCCAAGACCGATCCTATGCCGACCTGGAAAAACAGATCGTGGCGTTTGTTGATAAAATCAAGTCGAACAAGCTCGATGTGGCGGATCTATCCGGCGGCACCTTTACCATCACCAATGGTGGGGTCTATGGATCACTTCTTTCCACGCCCATTTTGAACATGCCCCAAAGCGGTATTCTCGGGCTGCATAAAATCGAAAAACGGCCCGTGGTTGTTGACGATGCGATCGTTATCCGCCCCATGATGTATGTGGCGCTAAGCTATGATCATCGCATTGTGGACGGTCGGGGCGCCGTCACCTGTCTCAAGCGCATCAAGGAAAACATGGAACAGCCCGAACGGCTGTGTCTGGAGATATGATCATGGATAAACAGGAAGCTTTTGATCTGGTTGTCATCGGCAGCGGCCCGGGTGGCTATGTTGCAGCGGCCCGGGCATCCCAACTCGGGCTTAATGTGGCGTGTGTGGAAAAATCGCCCCGCCTGGGCGGCGTCTGTCTGAATGTGGGTTGCATTCCGAGCAAGGCGCTTCTCGACTCCAGTGAGTACTATCACCTGGCCAGGGAGCATTTTGCACAACACGGTATTCTAATCGGCAGCGTCGATCTCGATCTATCCGCCATGATGGACAGAAAGAATCAGGTGGTTTCGGATTTGACAAATAATGTGCGCACACTGCTTGAAGGGCACAAGGTGCAAATCATTGAAGGAACCGCACGCCTTTCCGGAGCCGATCAGGTTGCCGTGAAATCTTCCGGAAAGGAAAATACCGAAACGGTTCTGAAAGCCCAATCCATTCTGATCGCCACCGGAAGCATCCCCATATCGGTGCCCGGGCTCGAATTTGACGGCAAATACATCATCAGTTCCACCGAAGCATTGTCACTGACCGAAGTGCCGAAGCATCTGATCGTGGTGGGGGGCGGGTATATCGGACTTGAACTCGGATCCGTATGGTCGCGTCTGGGCGCTAAGGCGACCGTGGTTGAAATGCTGCCCCAGATCGCCGGGAATTTGGACGGCCAGGTGGCCCGGACGCTTTTTCGGCTGTTAAAGGCCCAGGGAATCACCTTTCGGCTAAATACACGGGTCAAATCCGCTTCAATCAAAAGAAAATCCGTCCGCGTCACCGTATCGGCCGGAGACAAGGATGAAACGCTCACAGCCGATCGGGTCCTGGTGGCTGTGGGCCGCCGGCCCAACACCAACGGTTTGGGGCTGGCGAACCTGGGAATCGAAACCGATTCGAAAACGGGGCTGATTTCCGTGAATGATCGGTTTGAGACAACTGCTGCCGGCATCTATGCCATCGGCGATCTGATCCCCGGGCCGGCCTTGGCTCACAAGGCCTCGGCCGAAGGAACAGCCGTGGCGGAATGCATTGCCGGCCTGCCCGGTCAGGTCAATTACGACACCATCCCGGCGGTGATCTATACGTGGCCCGAAGTGGCCGGCGTGGGGCTTACCGAAGAGGCGGTCAGCGCCAAGGGGGTGGCCTATTGCGTGGGCACCTACCCATTTTCCGGTGCCGGTCGCGCCCGCGCCATGGGCGAAACCGACGGATTTGTCAAAGTGATCACCCATGCCGAGACCGACCGAATCTTAGGCGTTCAGATAATCGGCCCGCGGGCAGCGGATATGATTGCCGAATGCGTCCTGGCCATGGAGTTCGGTGCCAGCGCCGAGGATATCGGCCGGACCATCCATGGGCACCCAACCTTTTCCGAGGCGCTGCAGGAGGCAGCTCTGGTGGCAACGCGGTGCTCGATCTATACCGGTCCGGCAAAATCTTAAGGACCGCGGCAATTATCCTGTTTCTTTTAAAAACACCACTGGCATATTAAGGAAAAGAGGGAAAAGAAAAGAGGGACGGAAAAGAGGGACGTTCCTACCATTTAAACTTAAATAAGCTTTTTTCAAATAAAGTTTAAAAGTTGGGAACGTCCCTAAAGTTCCCAAATCGGAAAATCCTTGACAACGATGAAGCGTATTGCTATATA
>JAFDDL010000475.1 GCA_019310865.1 Deltaproteobacteria bacterium
GTGTGCCCTACCCGGAGATCGATCAGTTGATCTACGATTTAAAGCATGGCTTTACCAGCGCCATGGATGAGGATTTGAATATCTCGTCCGCCCTGGCCGCCATTTTCCAGGTGGTCAAACGGACCAACAAGCTGATTGTTTCAAACCAGTTGGACCGGTCAGGGGCCGAAAAACTCCTGAATGCCTTTGGTTCCATCGACGCGGTTTTGAACATCTTCGACTTTGAAAAACACGAACAAGACGCGACGGTCGGCAAACTCCTGGCGAAACGGGATCAGGCAAGAGCCGAGAAAAACTGGGCGCTGGCCGATCGCTTGCGGAATGAACTTTCCGCCAGGGGGTTTCAGGTTCAAGACAAAAGGATCGGCAAAAGGATCGCCAAAGGGATCGATGGATAAATGAAAACAATATTCTTTCCATACACTTACATTGACCGGTCGACCTTGGACCGGATTAACAAGGCCTTTGGGCCTGTTGCAATCCTGCAGCCGGCGCGGAATGGGCCATCCCCGATGAATACAGCCGACAATCGGAACGTATTCAAATCCTCACTTTTTCAAATGACGATGATCATGATTTGAGCCGACAATTGGCGGAATACCTGACCTGGGGCCGCGTGCATCAAAAGGACGATATTCCATTCTTAAAGACGCGACTGGGCAATACCCCGTTTTTTGAAGACGGCTCGAGTTTGAAAATCCGCACCGATATTCAGAAAAACATACCGGGAACCACGCCGGACATGGCGCCGGAGACCCTTCAGCGCATGCTGCTGCGAAATGCCAGGCTGTTTTTGAGCATGGCCCAGTTGATGGATTTAGACACCCGGGCGGTTTTGAATGAGGTTAATAAAATCGAACGGTTGGAATCTTCACTCTTTGATTCCCTCAAGGGCGAGGCCGGCGCGCCTGTCCCGGTGGCCGATCCAACCCATTGCCAAGACCCGGATGAACCTTCCGATTACATGGTTGAAGCGCGCATGACAGCTTGGACACGGCTGTTTTTTCATCATCAGGCAGCCACCCAAGAAGCCCTGTCATCTTCTACAGGGCCGACACTTTTTGCCACCTGCAACCGGGCGGTGATTGATTTGGTGACGGCCCAGGTACCGGATGGACAACGATTGGAACACCTGCCCCCGGAATATGCAATGACTCAGGCGCGCGCAGCTGAATCAGCTCCCGATTCTAATGGCTCGGAATCGGAAGGGTTTGAATTTTTCATGTTTCCCCTATCCCCTGAAGCCCTCTTTCGAAAATGCACCGGGGTAACCCAACCAGCAGGCATGCCTACCGAAGCACTGGATGATACGGATCATACCATCCTTGCATTGAAACTATCTTAGCAATTAGGGGGACGTTCATGCATACATGCATAACTCTGCGCAAGGTGTGGGGACGGGTGTGGGGACGTTCTTCAGAATATAAGTTTCTCAATAGAAACTTATATTCTGAAGAACGTCCCCATTCTAATACTATAACTCTCAAGAGTTATGCATCTATGCATGAACGTCCCCCTAATCCGTCCCCCACATTGTACTAATTCTTGACTCGGCCAAACTTTTGGGTTATGGGGATCCTTTGGATTTGATAACCCGGGTACCGATTGTGCCCTTAAGGGCTCGCGCGAGCCCTAAACAAACTAAATTTGAAAAAAGGAGATGAGTTCAATGGCTTTTAATCCAATCGTCGACAAAGAAAAATGCCAGGGCTGCGAAGAATGTGTTGATGTGTGTCCAGTAGAAGTGTTTGAAATGAAAGATGAAAAGTCAGTCCCCGTGAATGCGGAGGAATGCCTTGGTTGTGAAAGCTGCATCGAGGTGTGTGAGCCGGGTGCCATCATAATCGAAGAGACTTAACAAAAACCAACTCGGTTTCTATCCCCCTGCCCTGGCGAACCCACCGGCAGGGGGAATTGTTTGTTCAGCGATCCAAATTGCCTCTTTAAAAGGGGTCCTTTCGCGGCGCCAAAATTCAAGTGCCCCCCAATATATGCCACACTGCGCTTGCGTACCCCAACAAACTGTGATATTTGCATTTTCCATGAAGCAGTATGTCATTGACGAACTTCGGCCGGATGATTTTGCGGCACTCAAAAAATACCTGGATGCAAATTTTGAGGCAGGGGGCGTGGCGGGATTGTACTGGAAGGCCATCGCCACGGATCTTCTGACCGAACACCAGGCGTCACACGCGCAATGCACCCCGCATTATTTTGCATGGATACTCGAAGCCAATCAACTCACCTGTGAACTGCTGGTGAGAACAAAGGCCCGAATGCGATGCGATTGCATGGGCTATGCCACCGAGACGCAACGCAACTGGATGATTCGCCAGACAGATGCCATTTTCGATGAACTTGGGCTAAAGGCATGACAGGCCTTAAGTGTCCATCCATAACCGGCATCTTCGAAGTCTGCGCTTATCTCGGCCCGGGGCGGCGTTCTCACATTTTTCCAAGCCTCGGAGGTAAGCGAAGACTCCGAGCTACAAGTTCTGAATGGACACTGGTATTTAAATAATGCCGATGGATAAAGCGACCACGTTTAAAATAATCCCCCTTGGCGGACTCGGGGAAATCGGCCTGAATATGATGGTATTCGAATGTCTCGATACCATCTTTATCGTTGATGCCGGCTTGATGTTTCCCGAGGATTACATGCTGGGTGTGGATTATGTCACCCCGGATATGAATTATCTGCGGCAAAATCTATCGAAAATTGCCGGTATCGTGCTGACTCATGCGCACGAGGATCACATCGGTGCCCTGCCCTATCTGCTTCGAATGAAAAATATCCCGATTTTTGCAACCTTATTCACCCTGGGAATTATTCGAAACAAACTTCAAGAGCACGACCTCATTGCCTCTGCCATGTTGCACGAGGTGCGCCCCAATGAGACGCTCAAGATGGGACCGTTTGATCTCGAGTTTATCCGCGTCAGCCACAGTGTGGTGGACGGTGTGGGCATCGCCATTCGGACTCCCCTGGGCCTTGTGCTGCATACCGGCGACTTTAAAATCAGCCACGCACCGCTGGACGGCCAGATGACCGATATGAACAAGTTTGCCAAATTTGGCGAAGCCGGCGTTCTGGCATTGCTCTCCGATTCCACCAATGTGGAAAAAGAGGGGTATACCATTTCCGACAGTCAAATCGGTGAAACCCTCGACCGAACCATTACCGGCCGAAACGGGCGTATCATTATCGCCCTGTTTGCCTCGAATATCACACGGATTCAGCAAATCGTCAATATAGCCGGAAAGCATGACAGAAAGGTCATATTCAATGGCCGAAGCATCGAAGTGAACATTTCGATTGCCGAGAAACTCAACTTCTTGACCCTGCCCGAGGGCATGCAAATCGATGTGAATGCCATTGATGACTATCCGGACAACCAGCTTCTTATGATCACCACCGGCAGTCAGGGTGAACCCATGTCGGCGCTTGCCCGGATGGCATCAGGAATGCACAAGCAGATTAAAATCAAGCCGGACGACACCGTTATTCTGAGCTCTAAATTCATACCCGGCAATGAACGGGCCATCGCAAAAATCATCAACAATCTATACCGGCGGGGGGCGGATGTGATCTATGAAAAAATATCCGCCATTCATGTTTCCGGCCATGCCTTTCAGGAAGAATTAAAAATGATGCTCAACCTGACCCGGCCGAAATTTTTTATTCCCGTCCACGGCGAATACCGTCACCTGGTGCTGCACTCACGCCTGGCGCAGCAGGTCGGCATTCCGAGCGAACGGGTCCTGCTTGCCGAAAACGGTCAGGTGATCAAATTCGATGCGTCCGGCGGTCACTTAGCCGATACCGTCACCACAGGCCGGGTGTTCATCGATGGGAAAGGCATCGGGGACGTGGGCAAGAGTGTCCTCAAGGAAAGGCGACATTTATCGGAAGACGGCCTGGTGGTTGTCAACATGGCGTTTGATGAAGAAACCGGCTATATTGTCTACGGGCCGGAAATCGTCTCCCATGGATTTGTGTTTGCAACCCACACGGGCCATCTGCTGGAGGATGCCAAATGTGTGATTCTGGAAATTGTTGATGAGATCGGTTACGACAACCCCAGGCGAATTGACACAATCCGGTCCAAGGTAAAAACCGCTCTGAGGCAGTATTTTTATTTTGCAATAAAACGGCGTCCCGTGATACTTCCATTTATTTTGGAAATTTAGACTTTTAACCTCCGCGGGGATTTTCTCG
>JAFDDL010000476.1 GCA_019310865.1 Deltaproteobacteria bacterium
CAAAAGATACTAATTCGGCATGTTTTTTCGACTCGCATAAGACTGCTTTTTAATTTGACATGGTGTATCACTACTGTTACACTTAAATCTAATTTTAACTGGAGGAAAAGACTATGCCGGCTCAAAATCCACGTATAAATGTAGTCCTGAACAATTTGCTTTACCAGGATGTCCGACTTCTGGCAGAAAAGGATAATGTCTCATTATCAGCCAAAGTCAGGGATTTGCTCAAAGAGGCCCTGGAGATTCAAGAGGATATTGCCCTTTCTGCATTTGCTGAAAAAAGGGAAAAGTCATGGAATGACTCTAAGGCGCTAAGCCATGATGATGTATGGTCTTAAGATTCAGTTCTTGTGAAAAGGCCATGGCATACAAATTCAAATACCATCCGGACGTTAAAAGATCTGACCTGCCTAAAATCGACGCGAGAAACAGGGACATGATCAAGAGAGCCATCGAAGATCGGCTTGCCACACAACCTGAAGCCTATGGAAAGCCGTTGCAAAGAACCCTTAAAGGATACTGGAAGCTAAGAGTCGGAGATTACCGTGTTATTTTCAAGGTTTCCAGTAACGATATTTTAATTCTCGGTATAATCCATCGAAAAGAAGTTTACAGGCTCATCAAAAAACGAACAGAAGCTTAGGAACTACCCTCCAACGGCACTTTTCTTTTACAACCTTCGACCCCCTTAATCTTGTCTCAGCCCTTAGTTCTTCAACATTCTGCGGCTTTCAGGATTCTTATTCCCTTATACTCTTGTCTGGGGTCGGACCGGGCTATCATATTAAATTGTAGCATCGGTTTGCCCGTGGCATAAGTATCCTGAGTTAAACGATTGCCCTTAGATACGTGTTTTTATCATTAAAATCGCCGTTTTAAGCCCTAAAATATCCCTTATTTTTGTTGATTTATATTAATTTCAATGTGTTAGCTCGGTCCGACCCCAAAGCTATCCTATCCTTCCCTCCGTGTGAAACGGATACAAGGAACAAAAGATCGATGGGAAGGATCTGTTTCGAAACATCGCTTTAATTCCTTTCCAATTTCATCGTTATAATTCTTTTTCATTCCTACCGGATAAAGTTTACCACTTTCGATATAATTCCTTTTAATTCCCCAAAATTAATAAAAAAATTTAATTCCTTTAATTCCCATCAATTTTAATTCACCATCAGCGGTTTAATTCAATTCAATCGATTCAGGTGGTGAATATGGAGCAAATCCCCTGTGTTTATTGCGGTGATTATTTTGATCCGAGCCCAAGGCACAAAAATCAGACGGCCTGCAAGAAGGGAAAATGTCAAAAGGCCAAAAAGGCGGCGTGGCAAAGACATAAGCTGAAAACAGACCCTATCTATAAGGCCAACCAGAAAAGCAGTCAGCAACAGTGGCTTAAAGCCAATCCGGGTTACTGGAAACAGTATCGCGAGAATAATCCTGAAAAAGCCGAAAGAAATCGGATTCTGCAAGCTAGGCGGAACCGAAAGGCCAGATTTGCACCTGCCGATGCCAAGATGGACCAATGGTTGATTGCAAAGATGGACGCGTCAAAAGCCGATAATTTCCAGGTGCTTGGTCAGTTTTGGCTTCTTCCTGTGATTGCAAAGATGGATGCGTTAAAAGTTAATATCATCAAAATTCCGATATGTTACCCTTGATTGCAAAGATGGACTCGTTAAGCACTTTGATCAAACTGTGATATTGGGGTCGTAAATTTCACAAGGAGGTTTTTATGATCAGAAAACGAGTCTTAAATCCCCAACGCGTCCGTCGGATCAGCGGTGGTTTTAGTTTTATCCCGCACCGTTTTGTCACTGACGGTTTTTTGGCTTCACTTAGTGCAAACGAGCTGTTGCTTTACCTGTTTCTGGTTGCCGTCTCAGACCGCAACGGACTTTCTTTTTACAGCAGCGACTCAATTAGCTCGCTGCTTCACATGCCGTACAACCACTATAGCAAGGCCAGAGACTGCCTGATTGAAAAAGATCTCATCGCCTTTGATGGAACCCTTTTCCAGGTGCTTGAGCTGCCGCCATCACCCAACGGGCCGTCCTCATATGCTTCAGCCATACACAAGCTTACTAAAAATTTATTTGCGGAGGTTTGATATGATTGACAGACAAACGGTTTTTGAAATCCATAGGCTCCATCATCTTGGCTGGTCTGAAAGGAAAATTGCGCGCAGCCTCAGGCTGAGCAGACCGACGGTGAAAAAGTATATTGCAAACCCTAACCCGGTAAGGCGTAAAAAAAGAATCAAATCTTCCAAACTCGACCCCTATCGAGATTGTATTAAAGCGTTTATTGAGCAGGACCCCGATGTCAAAGCACCGGTAGTGCTTCAACGAATCAGCGAGCATGGTTTTGATGGTAAGATTACCATTGTCCGGGATTATCTAAGAAAATTGAGGGGACAACAAACGCTTCGTACACCGTTCATCCGCTTTGAATCACCTCCCGGGCAGCAGATGCAAATCGACTGGGGACATTTTAAAAGTCTGCGCTACAACGACACCGTGCGAAAACTCTATGCCATGGCGGTCATCGAATGCTACAGCCGGATGGCCTATGTCGAATTTACCCACAGCCAAAACCAGTACGCCCTGCATCAGGCGCTTTTAAATGCGTTTACCTATTTTGGAGGAACTCCAAAAGAAATTGTTGTAGATAACATGATCACCGCCGTCATTGAACGCCAGGGTAGCCTTATTCGCTTCAATGATGCTTTCCTCGATTTTTTACGCGTCTTCAATATTGTTCCAATTGCCTGTAATGTGGGCGCACCCCATGAAAAAGGTAAGGTCGAAAATGTCATCAAATATTTACGTCACAACTTCTGGCCTCTTCGAACCTTTACTGATCTTGGCGATGTGAATCGCCAGGCAAGAAAATGGCTCGATACCGTGGCCAACGTCCGTATCCATCAGGGCACCGGCAAACGCCCGGTGGATCGATTGGCTGACGTTCGTCTGAAACCTTTGCCCGACTTGCTGCCGGATTGCAGAGAAACCGTAACGCTTAAGGTACATAAAGATTTTGCCGTTCGATTTGATGCTAACACCTATACCACGCCACCATGGGCGATCGGAAAACAAGTCACTCTAAAGGCTGACCAGAGCACGGTAACAATCTTCTACCAGCACAAAAAAATCGCTGCTCATCACCGTTGCCGGCAACGCAAACAGCGCATCGAAACTACTTATCACCGGGAACAGGTCAAAAAACTACAACGAAAACTTTGGCTGGATAAAGACATCACCGCCTTTTCATCTCTGGGACCCGAAGCACTAGAGTATCTTCAAGCCCTTGTTGACGCCAAACTACCCATTAAAAAAAATGTCTCAAAACTACTGTCTCTAAAAGATGAATATGGCCCTGCATCCGTCATCTATGCGATCAAAAAAGCATTCGTTCATAACGCTATCGGCGCCGACTACATCGAAAACATCCTCTATCAGGAAATGACGCCACGTAAAAAACATCCACCTGTTAGACTGAAAAATAAAGCTCTCAATAACATCCGCCTGCCCGAACCATCACTGGTAGAATATGACACCCATGTGCTCAAAAGGAGGAAAAAGAAATGAGTATCGAATCGGTCATCGAAAAATGTAAGGCGCTCAAACTAAAGACGTTTGCTGAAAATCTTGAGCAAACCATCGCTATAGGTGAAGAAAAAAACTGGACAGCTATTCAAATAATTGACCATCTTTTTGATCTCGAATTGGAACGAAGAAGAAAAAACAGAATCGAAAGATGTTTTAAACAATCAAAACTATATGAAAAAGCGACTATTGATCAG
>JAFDDL010000033.1 GCA_019310865.1 Deltaproteobacteria bacterium
CAGATGATGGGAATCTCCAAGCAACTGGGATGCTGCACATCATGATATAGCGTAATTTCAGCAGTGCGCGCGTCCTTGCCGGATTCTTCAGCCACCACACCGCCGCTATTGTAGTTTTTTTGAAAGTACCAGGTGCCGGGGGGACTGATCAGCACGCGCAATCGGCTGCCCCTGGCGATTCGTCTGGAAAAAAACGGAAATTCGCCAAAAACATATGCATTGATTTCGCCCGGTTTTACCAACGTTTCTCGGCTGTTCGATTCTCTGTATCTGGCTCTCAGAAAATCCTGTGACAGCCGGATCTGCGTTCCATCCGCCAACACTTCAAACAAAACAACCTGAAAATCCGTATCCGGTACATTCATGGCGATCCATAGCTTCGCTTTGACAAAACCGGTAATTTCCTTTTCTTCTTCAAACACAGGGCTATGATATATCAGCCCGTTGTTTTTAAGACTGAGCACAAAACGCTGGTCTGTCAGGTAGTCGTCGGTCTGATTCCGGGAGGGATCGATCGGATGGTCCAGGGGGTTGTAAACATAGCGGTCGGGGAGGGACTGCCCTGGTCTGTCGGTTTGCATTCCCCCTGCATTAAACACATCATGGGCCTTGCCGCAGCTTGAATTCAGGAAGTATTTTTGCGCTTTGGCCGGGATGTCGTCAAGACTGTCGGCATATTTCCACGCTTCGGCCCCCATCACATAATAGGTTATCCGTTTTTTTAGAAATTCCGGTTTGGGGCCGTTCTTCAGCGTCCAGTCGTACCATTTTTTATGCAACTGGTTGAGGTCCCGTTTGGATTTCTTGTGAAATTTCAAGCCGCCGACTTCCAACGCCGGGTTGCTTACACCGCCGTGGTCCCACGGACCGAGGAGTAAATAATGTTTTGTTTGTCCCGCAGGCAAACCGTGGGTCATGTGCATCTGGAAATGTTTTACCGCAGCGGGTTGAGTATCGTCATAATGTCCGCTGATGGTCAAAATTGGTATGTCGATTTTTTTATATGCTTCAATCGTTAAATTTCTGTCACGATAAAATGAATCAACCGTCGGATGCCCAAGGACCGTCTGGAAAAACGCAGACGGAAAGCCGGCTATTTTGTCCAGCTGATTGAACGGCAGGTGGTTGGCTTCAAGCTCATCATAGATTCCCGTCCAAAAGGTTTCGTCACCACTGATGTTATCATTGGCGGTCCTGCCGGAAACCCCCACCCACCATTGAAACTCTTCTCCGATAAAAATATTTTTCAGCATCGGGGTTACCATTCCCGCGTAGGTGGCCGCCCCCGGTACGATGGACTTGAGGTGGGGTGGATAATGTTTCAATGTTGTCCACTGAATCCCCCCCAAAAAGGATGCCCCCCGCATGGCCACTTGGCCGTCACACCAGAGTTGTGCGGCAATCCATTCCACGACATCATAACCATCTAGTCCGTTTTCAAAGCCATCGAATTGGCCTTCGGAATTGCCGCGGCCCCGATTATCCACTGCCACGTAAACATACCCGTGTTGGGCAAAGAACATCCCTCTATCATGCAGACTGTCTGCGATATACGGTGTGATTGAGAGGATGGCCGGGACGGGATTATTGTCTTTGGGCTTGTATAAATTCGCACTGAGAAGAATGCCGTCACGCATGGGAATTTTTACATCCCACGTAAAATCCACTGCTACATTGTTTTTTCCCATTCGGTTTTACGGTTGCTCCTGCAAACATTTCCTTAAACCCAATCCGGCCCCAGCCAGCCAAATGATGACCAGGACGATTACAAGCTTTAGCAGGTTTAAAACATCAAACTGAAGAAAGATGGTATGGTTGTGGCCGATCATATCTCCTATGTAATTGCTTAAGCCATGGATCACGATGACCGGGATGAGGCTCCCGCCCAGCCGATTGAAAAAATAAGCCAGGATAATCGTATGCAGGGTCGTCCCTAGTATAAAATTGAGTTGTTGAACAAAGTATTCTCCATAGCTGGTGATATAGGGAATATCACGCGGGAAATGCCAGACCCCCCATAAGATGCCAAGCAGAACTGCGGCCGCCAGTGGTGTTTTCATTTTTCCTTGCAGATAGGGCAATGCGTATCCTCGCCACCCCCCTTCTTCCAACAAGCCGCCACAATCGAAAAACGCAGCCAGAACAAAAAAGAACACCATCAGCAAGGGGGCATCCACCCGTAGATTGGCCAGGGATATCTGGAAGGCCTCTCCCCCGGAAATAAAGGCATTATACGCAAGAAGTATTCCCAGGTAGGCCAGGGCGCCTGCCAAAATAATACCGTAGGTTTTCAGTGCGTCTTTTCTCTCAACGCCATCGCGCCATGGCTTGAAACGGCTGAAAAACAGGTGCAGGCCCTTTTTTCGGGTTGTATACCAGATCATGATCAGCCCGGCTACGGTGGGGGCTGCCGGAAACAGGATGGCCGGCGCCAATAGCGGATATTTAAACGTCAACGAGAGGGGAACAAATACACTGAAATGGTTTATTCCAAGATTTTTTTGTGCCTCATCGAATATCTGCGCAATATCCATGGGCGCGAATGTGAACATCCAGAATGCCGCCCCCATGGCAATGAATAGGGCAAGAACATAAAAAATCCAGAACTGTTGCCGATGGATAAATTCCTTAATCATGGCTGACCCCCCAAATTCAAAGATACCGCTCTACCGAGCCGTGTTGCCTGTGGAAATGCTGATGGTATTTAATAAGGCAAACGGTGGGGAAAAGTCAACATAAAAATGAACTTTTGTTACATATTTTTATAATATGAATATTTTTGTTACTTATTTGCCTTTAAAGACCGGTTTCCTTTTTTCCAGGGCAGCGGAAATAGCCTCTTTGATGTCTTCCGAAATCAACGCCGCGGCATTTTTCTGTGCGACATATTTCAATCCAGCGTCCACGCCGTAATCCCGACTATAGAGTAGAACATCCTTGGTGCCTTGAATAGTGAGCGGTGCACAGGAGGCCACCTCTTGTGCCAGTTTCTCCGCCTCCAGGAAAAGTGCTTCTTTTGTATCCGAGATGCGGGTAACCAATCCCATCTGAAATGCCTCTTCAGCCGTAAAATCCCTTCCGGTGAGGGCCAACTCCCTGAACCACCCGTGACCGATGATGTGCGGCAGCCGCTGCAGGGTTCCCAAGTCGGCAACAACCCCCATTTTGGCTTCCCGAATACTGAAAATCGCATTCCTCGAAGCGATGCGGATGTCGCAGGCGCTGATCAAATCGACCCCCGCGCCGAGGCAGTAACCGTGGACCGCTGCAATCACCGGCTTGGTGCACCGCTCGACGGCCGTCATGCTCATCTGGCCCCGCAATATTTCTTTTCGAAGCGACTCCCGGGTGTCCGCGGCCCCATCACCGGATAGGGAGCTCAATGTTGCCAGGTCGATACCGGCGGTAAAACATCTGCCTTCCCCCTTGATGATCACCACCCATATGTCCGGATCACCGTTAATTTGGTTAAAAACATCTCGAATTTGGTCAAAACCGTCCAGTGCGATGGTATTCAACTTCTCGGGACGATCCATGGTCAGCCGGGCAATATGCCCATCGCGTTCAACTTTGATAAAGTCTTTTTCACTCATTGGTTGCTCCTTTATGGTGTCACAACAGATTCGATTGATTGAGCCTAACACAACGGCAACAGGCAATTCAACAAACATTATATTTATTTTACTTTGCAACACAATGTTTGTTATACTAACGTCAGTTTCAGTTTTGTTTTGCGTTTTCCCATCGACCATGACCCGACCCCGGCCAAATCACAAATATGGGCTCTTGGCGGTGTGCGGTAGGGCATTGACAAGGCTAAGCCTTGGGCATAAACTGGCCCGAAGAATAGGTTCCATAAAATGGCAGAAACTGTCTGTCAGCCCCAAATCTTAAGACAGTGGAGGCATTGCCTTTACCGGCGTGATCACGGCTTAACCCCAAACCAGGCTCGCCGGAAGGTTATGGCGGTTGAGCCGCTAAAAACGAGCCAATCCTGCCATACGGGCTCAACGGGGAAAACCTGAAGCATAGCAGAGGAAAAAATGGTCCAGCGAATTGAAAAAGGTCTTTGCGGTATCTGCCCTGCCGGTTGCGGGATCAAGGCCGTTGGCTCTAAGCGTTGAGCAGACATTCTGGAACTCTTGCCATGTTTTTGGCTCTTGCGGTTTGTATTTTTTAAATATTTTTACGTTATACCATACGCCGTTTAACATTTGCATACCCAGAGGCACCGCATAGGCATTGCCATTAAAGCACATGGTATTTCTAATATTTTCGGGAAAGATTTCATCCGCCTGTACATCATACCATTTCGAGAAACAGTATTTTTTTCTTCTTTGTGATTATTAACCCAGAGGATCACTGAACCGGAAAACACTATGAGTATCAGTATAATAACAAATATGCTTTTCATGGGAATTTCCCGATTCAGTGCCTCAACTAAACTTACTTATTTTTTTGCCGTTTTTTTTCGGACACATTCAGCTTTTCAACAAGCCAGTTAACCATATGTGGTTTGGCAACCGGCATGTAACACGGCGCACAGTGATGTCCCTGGCCTAGTACCCAGGTTTCGCTGTTAGCCGCAGCCTTTTCCACCAATTCGATATCCTCTTCCGACACAACCGCATCGTTGGTGCTGTGAACAATTAGCAAGGGTGTCTGAATGGTTTCTTTTCCTGTGCCGACAACACCTTGAGATATAAGGGAGAATTCACTGGACAGTCGTAACATCGCCTCTCTTTGCCCGGCATTGCTCTCGTCTGGTTTATCAAATATAGCCGGATCAAATCCCATACTTCGAATTGTCGAGTAAACCATGGCGCCAGGAGCAGAGTGCAGCACAGAACGCATTGCTTCCGGAGTGACCTGAAAAGCCGAATGAACTATTCCGCAGTGATCAACTACAGCCTTTAAACGTTTCTCATCCGCGGCCATTCTAATGGCGTAGTATCCCCCAAAACTTCCAGCAAACATACCGATGCGGTTAAAATCATATTCACCACCGGCCTCGAAATAATCCAAAATGCGCTTGTGCAACTTGTGAGAGTCCGGCCGTAGCAACCAATCCGTACTTTCACCGGTGCCAGCCAGGTCGAAAGCCGCAACTGCAATACCTTTGGGGACTAGTGACTGTGCGGTATCCTTACACCCTTCCTTGGAACCGTCGATACCGCCTGTGCAAAGTACCAACCCCGGTTTCTCAACCCCTTTTGGTTTGTATAGGTGAACGATGATTTGTTTTCCTTCAAAAGGAACCTTTACGACTTCAAATGGATAGGCCAGATACTGATTCATCTTTAAGGCGAGATCGCGGAAACGGATAAAGGACTTTCGCTCAGAAGGTGAATAATTACCGGGTAAATACCCCCTGCTATATACAGATATCGCCTTTTCGTAGTTTGTTAACGCCTCTTGGATTTTGTTTACTTTTGCGAGCTTATCACCCAGAGCTTCGTAATTGTCCCCTACAAGCCGCCATTCGTATGACCACACACCCGGTCCATCACCCTCGATGTGCTTGATTTTCGCAAGGGTCGTTTCAATAGTCTCTCGATCACCAGTCGTGAGAATCAGCCCTTCAATGCGGCCCCCTGCGACCAGCAGTTCACCTTTCAGGGACATCATCTGGGCATTTACCCGGGGCGACAAAAGAACAAGTGCAAGGAACACGACAGTTACAATATAACTTACGATCCCAAGTTTCTCGAAGTGAAGTTTCCATTTTCTATTAAACATAACATCTCCTAACTATTTGATTCATGATAACAATTAAACGTTTTTCATCTGCGGCCATTCTGATGGCATAGTATCCACACTGGCCAATACCAGTGTGATGCCGATAAAAATGTTACATGTTGATCTTAAGGCGCACACCGAAGGTTCGGGGACGCCCGACTTGGGAGATCGGAAGCCCCACCGAGAGCGAACCCTCCGGCTCGAGGCCAACCATATCCAGATCACTTTCACTACCAGCAGCTCGATAAATGATATCTTCATCGAGCAGGTTGTCGACAAAAAACGTCAGCTGCCAATTCTCGCGTTCGATGCCGGCACGAAAATTGACGATCTCATATGCCGGTGTGTCAGGGTCGTTCGTCTGAAGGCCCGCACGCGATTCACCCGAATAGGAATAGCTGGTGCGGACGAAACCCCATAGCGTCTCTGAAAAAAGAAAATTATATTGCACCGCGGTGTTGAACAGGAGCTCAGCGGCATTTGGAATCGATGTTCCGGACGGCACCGTTCCACCTGATAATTCAAAATCATCGTCCGTTTCCGCTTGCAGGAAAGTGGCCCCGGCGGTCCATGAAAGGCCCCTGATCGGTCTCAGATAAAACTCAAGATCGACTCCCATCGAATGTGCGTCGCCTACATTGCCGGTGGCTCCCCCTGCACCAGCGACACCTGACGCGACCTCGGCCTGCAAATCTTTCCAATCCATGTAATAGGCGGCCATATTTAGCCGGGCGCGATCCTGCCAGAAGGTTCTCTTGAGGCCGATTTCATAGTTGCTCAAGGTCTCCGGGTCAAAAAACGGCGGCGCATCGGTCAGCAGAAAAACATTTTGACCGCCGCTGCGAAATCCCTTGGAATATTGCGCATAGGTCATCAAATCGTCCGTAAATTTGTACCGAAGCAGCAGCTTGGGATTAAAGATGGTCTCGTCGCCGCTAGACGTAAACATACCTCTTGAGATCCCAGACGCCTCAAGAAAATATCCATCCGAGGTTGTCACCGCATCACGCTCTTCTAAAAAGAAACGCCCCGCCCCCGTTAGGGTCAATTTTTCAGACAAATTATAAGATATTTCGCCAAACCCGGCATATTGTTCGAAAGTGCCACTGGCATCCACCACTATTGACGCCGCCGGCGAACCGGCAAACCCTGGAATCGGCAGCAATCCTATTGAGGCCTCAAAATCGCGATCCGGGGCTGGTATGGCATCCCCATCCAAGAAATATCGCTGTTCCTGTTTTTTATAAAATGCACCCAAAACCCATTGCCATGGCCCATCACCGGTAGACACCAACCGCAGCTCCTGGGAAATCGCTTCCGAGTTGACAATTATATCAAGTATCACGCCATCCGGCGTAATGTAGTTCGGCCCCGGCAACCCAAACATGGGCATCAAGAAGTCCAAGGCCCCAAAGAGAGGAACAACGGAAGCCGTGAGCGGTGAGAAGTCCATGATACCGGTTATGTCCCGGTCAAAATGGGATGTGGACGAGATCAGCTCGGCAAAGGGGAAATCATAGGCCACCGTCAGGTTCAGCCCCAAAAGTTCATCATCTGCAAACTCCTGCGTTAATGAGTGCTTGTCTCCTTCACGCGTCGCATAATTCTCCCGGTTGGCGTCCGTGTTTGAATACAATACCATCCCATCCAAGGTCAACCGGTCCGACGGCGTTGCGCGCAGTGCCATCCGCCCGGAAATCGTCTCATCATCATTTGCATCCTTCGCACGCACGGCATCGCTGTGGGGATCCAAAATGTCAATCCATCCTCCGTTTTCTTGGTATGAGCCGATTAAACGAATCGCCGCCTTGTCCTTTAACAATGGCACGTTCACCATGGCATTGACAGTCGAGCTGGTTGCCCCACCTTTCGTGTCTGCATAGCTAAGATCAACCCAAGCATCCACTGCGGTGGTGTCCGGCTTGTTGGAAATCAGTCGGATGGTTCCGGCCAGGGACCCTTCACCGTATAACGTGCCCTGGGGACCACGCAAAATCTCCACCCGCGCCACATCTAAATTCGCGATATCTGCAAACCATCCGGCCATCGTCAATGGTAATTCGTCCAGGTAATACCCCACGGTCGCTCCCGGTCCCCCTTGTATCCGGGACAACTCTGAGATTCCTCGTATGTTAATATCCCCCCGTCCCGCACCTTCTCTATTGCGAAACTCAACACCCGGTAGGGACTCCACCAAGTCTCCAAAATTTCGCGCACCGATAAAATTCAGTTCATCCTCGGAAAAAGCGGTGATTGCCTGGGGAATATCTTGCATTCTTTCCGCTCGTTTGGTGGCAGTAACCACCGTGTCTTCGAGGATGTAATCGTCGTGGGATTCGCTTTCAGGTTTTTTAGTCAGTGATTTCGAAACGTTGTCAGGTTGAGTGGCCTGGTCGGTATTGTCCGCTTGCGAAGTGGTTGGAAGCGATTCCACTTTTTTATTTGAGTCTGTGGATGCATCGACCTTGGGTTTGGAGTTTACCTCCGCTTGGCTGTGGTTTTTCCTGATGGAAATCGTGGTCTGGCTGGTCATTCTGAAGGCTAATCCGGTCCCCTTCAACATAATATCCAGGGCTTTTTCTGGGGAGTAATGGCCCATCACGGGCCGGGTGATGACATGGCCGATGTTTTTTAGGGAATAGAGCATGCTGTACTTGGTTTGCTCCGCGAACGAGTCCAAGGCCGCGCTAAGCTCCTGGGATGGAATATCAAATTGAACCGTTTTCCCCAAAACACTCTGGCTACTGAAAACTACTGCACATGCCAAAATTAAGAAACCCGCCAGCCGCAAAAAGTTTCCATCTTGATGACCCTTGATCAATGATACCTGCATACGCCCTCCTTTAACTCGATTCGTTATTAAATGTTAAAGTTGAATGCCACAAGAAAAATATTGCCCTCTTAGTTACTTAAACGAATGCACCGAAAAACAGGTGAATGTTTTTTTTAAATTTATTTTTTTGTCACCTGTTTTAGTCCCTGTTCGTTATATATAATAGAGGGTTTTTTTATTGATCGCAGTCCGGTCGAGGTGATACGTTGAGATATTCCGATACAAACATTGCGGCAAACGGTATAAAAATGGTGTTTTTTCAGGATATGAAAGTCCCCAACGTTATCGCAGCGATGTATGAGAAATATAACGACCGGTTGTATTATTTCATAGAACGCCACTTGGGCTCAAAGGACGAGGTCGAAGATGTGGCCCAGGAAGTTTACCTTCGTCTTATCCGGCACCTTGAACGTCACAACCTGACCCCCTCGTTTGCTCTGCTGAGAACCATCGCAACCAATCTGATGACGGATCGGTTTCGCAAACGACGGTTACAATCGGCTGATATGCACGTGCCGTTGGAGGAAGTTGAACTGGCGTCCCAGGATGCAACACCCGAGGAGGTGGCCTGGTCCCGAGAGGGACTCAGAATGATCAAGGACGTGTTTGACGGTTTGAACACAAAGAGTCGCGAGGCGTTTATCCTTCACCGTTTCAGCGGCCTAACATATGAACAGATTGCCAATGAGATGGGAATTTCCAGAAGTATGGTTCAACGCCACATATCCCGTGTACTGCTTGAGTTGGACAAAAAATTCGAGACGGAAAAATGAAGATTACTTATTTCCACAATAAATTGGATAAACGGTATCGCAAAGAATCCACAGAAGCCGTGGAATGGGTTCTGAAATTGAAATCAGGGGAGTTGCCACCTGAGGACCAGGCGCAATTCGATGCATGGCTATGCGAAAGCTCCAAGAACGCTGAAAAGTTCAAATTAATCAACGCATTATGGGAATCCACCGAAACATTGCGTGAGGACGCGTTCACTTCTCAAGTGATGAATCGACGCGGTGTCACGGAAAAAGAACAGCCTGCCAGAGAAAAACCGATTCAATCCCTGACAAAACAAACACGCTTCCGGTGGGCTGCTTCAGCGGCAGCCCTGCTGGTCATCATAGTGAGCGCGGTTCTGACCCAGAGCTACCTGGGCACCGAAAAGATGTATCGGACGGATACCGGCGAACAGCGATCGATTTATTTTGACGACGGGTCGTTTATCCATCTCGACTCGGAAACCCATATTGCAGCCGCCTTTGATGAAAAAATACGCCATATAGACCTGGAAAAAGGACGGGCCCTGTTTTCAGTAGCGCATGATCCGAACCGGCCCTTCGTCGTCACTGTGGGCACCATAAATGTCCGGGCCTTGGGCACCAAATTCAACGTCGATAAATTGGATGACATGAGGGTCGCCGTGGCGGTGACCGAGGGAAAGGTGAAAGTCACCAAGGCGAAAGATGACGAGGTCCTGGGCAAAAAGATCCCATTCGCTACGATAGAGGCGCCCCAACCAAAACCGGGAAAAAGCATCGCTCAATATAATGAAAAAATGGAAAATCTCCGAGCCGAAATCATTAGTACCGGCGAAGCCATCGTAGTGGACGATCGGGAGAAGAAATACCAGGTCAAGCAGGTGAATCTAAAACAGGCCAACGCATGGCGCGAAGGAAGGCTGCACTTCTCGAAAGCGCATCTACCTGACGTGATCGGCGAGATCAACCGCTACCTGAAAAAGAAGATCGTCATTGGCGATGAGCGCCTCAATGATGTTGAAATCAACATGAATTTCGACATCAAGCACTGCAAATATTTTCTAGACACCCTTCATGACGTCGTACCAGTGACTAAGCATACCGATTCCCACAATCGGATTGTGATCGCAAAAAGGGATTGAAATCAGATATTGTTGGTCACAATCGTGGGCCAGCTGCTCGTTACATCTTGAGCGATGGATCAGCGATAGTCACTTTTCGAAATAGACTATCTCATGATTTTGCGGACTTGGACCAGGTAAATGTCCCACTATATGGTTTGATATTTCGCTTTTCTCTCCGTCTTTAATCACCAACCTGGGAATTAAAAATAATTCTCCAGGCACCTGATTTCCTGCCCGGCCGTCCTGGAAAAGAAAGTCGCCCTTCTTCATTTCAATAATAGTTATATCGGCGGGGCTTCCAACCTTCAGATTACCGCATTCACTTTCCGCCGAAAGCATTTTCGCTGAGTTGCTTGTGGCCATGGCAATCGTCGATTCAAGAGAAACACCCAATGCAACGAACTTGCTCATGATGGCAGCCACATTGTAAAAATGAGGTTGCGCTGTATCCAGTTTCACCACATCCGTTCCCAGGGCATGCGGCAAAATACCCCCTTGGATGGCCTTTCCAGCAACCTTGAAGCTGAAATGGCCCTTTCCCGGGGCGGCATCCAGCAAAACACCGCGAGATAAGGCATCTTCAAGGCCAGGAACCGGGATTCCACCCGGTAAAAACACACCACCGGGGTTATCGGTAAAGGCATGGGTTAGGATATCTCCTTTTTCGAGCAATCCCAACAGGCTTGCAATAAAATCATCAATTGTCCGCTTGGAAAGCGTTTCATTGCGATCCATCCCCAAGTGCACCATCAAGGGCACACCAGCTCGGTCAGCTATTTTTTTTGCCTTTTCCGGAACGCTCGCCTGGTTGGCATGAATCAGCTCTCCAACCGCCCGGATCTTAATACCGCGTATGACATCACGATTGGATTCAATGATGTCTATAATCTTGTCTTCCTGTAGAACTTCGTAGCCAATTTCAGGCAAAATCGCCTCTCCGAAAGGCGCCATATGGACAAACGAATAGACACGCGTTTTCGCGCGGGGCCAAATGTACTTACGAAACATGTGAAAATTTAACCAGCCACAGCTCCCGGCATCATTAACGGTGGTCACACCGGTGGTTATCCCCGCCTCATCCGGATCGACCGATAACGGTATCACGTCCGGGGCAACATGGGCGTGAAGATCGATCAAACCCGGTGTTACCAACATCCCTTTGGCATCAATGATCTCCCCGGTGTCAGCAGGCAATTGTTTGCCGATTTTCTCAATACATCCGTTGCTGACAGCGACATCCCTTATACCATCAATCCCCTGCGCAGGGTCCACGACTCTGCCGCCTGTAATGATCATGTCTGTTTTCATTTTCCCCACGCTACTCTATTGATACGGTTTCGGGGCTGGATCAAGCCACTCAACCAGTTTATCTTTCAAACGCCACGCCATAAAAAAATTACCGGCCGGTGTATGGTGCCCATTATAAAATGGCGTTAAAAACGAATCAATATCCACTTTAAATCGTTTATATTCTTCGCGAAAAATGTCTCTCATATCAATAACCGGGTAAGGCTTGTTTTTCAGCCAATCCACAAAACTTTGATCAAATCGTGGTTTATTATGCAGCTCGCGAGCGATATTATCCTTTCGGAAAGAAAGAATAATCATGAATTTTTTTCCACTTTCCTTAATAAAATTTTCCGTCCACGAAACGATGTTCTTGGATGCAAATAAGGCCGCTTCCGTATGGATTTTTTTTATTTGTAAGGCAATTTCCGTGTTTGTAATTGTTTCCTCTGGTATACCAAAACTAACCGGCACGGGATTATTTAATTCCATTGAGCCTTTACTCGCCCCTCTTCCGGCCATGACCAACTGAAGAATGGGATCGTTTTCGAACGCAGCCCAAAGAAAATCCTTATCGCGAAGTTTAAAAACATCTTCCCGCGTCTTTAGTAAATTTTCCATTTGCTCACATCGGTTGTTTTTTACGTCCACGCGCAAATGCGGCAGCGTAAATCCACAATCTGATCCTTGTCCAAACCGAATGGATCGCCAAGCATCCAAACTTCGATAATGATCATCATCCCAAATGTTTAATATAATGTACTTCGCACCCTTTTGTTTCTCTACTTTAAGCATTCGGCGATAGGCCTGATAAACACTGTACCCACCCACACCATAATTGCGAATCGGTTCCTGCAGATGTGCGGCCAGATATTCTTCCCAGGTTTCCCCATCATTGACTTGATCGCAATGCGTAAAACTGTTTCCATAGGCGTGAATGCGACACAGCTTGTCTGGAAAATTAACCACCTTTCTGGCCCCATCGGACTCATAATGATAAAAGGTTTTTGAATGGTCCACACCATCCGGTGTCATGGCATCACAATGAATCCAACCCAGTTCGGCGTCATATGTCCATCCATTGGCGTGTTTCATGCTTTCTTCAGGCGTCATACGGCGTGTGAACTGAATGGTCCTTTCCCGAGTGGGCAGAATGGATTGTAAATACGCGTTTGCGCTATCCGGATTGAAAGCGCCAAACTCTTTTTGATCATTCCCTGATTTTTGTGACATCTTATCATTGCCCCATTAAAAGTGGTAAGTTTTAAATGGTGTTGTACAAGGCGGCCCCGGGGCGATGTGAAACACCGGAGAGCTGCTCAGTTCCATAATCATACAACCTAATGTGATGACATCCTGGGTTCTCGAATCGTCCGGATGGCGACAAACCGGGCCTTCGTGGGAACTGAAAGCGGCTTTCATGTCATCGATGGTCGGTTGCATGGCCGGATCGTTTAATCGCTTGTCCAGCTCCTCGAAACGCGGGATGGTACTGCCGGCGAATGCGGGCATCAGCTTGTCTGAATTTTCTGTTACTCCCATGGCCTTTCTGTAAATTCCCTGGTCATCGTTTACAAGGGGATGGTTGGTATGTACAAGTCGGTCCGTGATGTCAGTCGGTTTGTATTCCACTACCTTGTTCGCTGACGCCTCCAGGTTGATGGCCCGGCTGCCAGGTTCGGCAATAACATAATTCTGGCCCGAAGCGTGAGAAATAGCGTGTATAAATTCCAGGCCTTTTTCAAGAATGGGTTGCTCCAGAAATCCCCGCACCACAAAATCCTCCGGTAAACCCTTTTTGCTGTAATCTAGCTGACTCAAGGTATTGCAGCAAATCGATACCCCATTGCTGTTCATGCCGCAGAGGTTTATTTTGCCCGGCACGGCAAGGTTGAAGATTTCCACGGGCAGGTCCGGTCCCTTGTGGTGGAATAGTGTCTGGTGGCCGTCGTACCAGACCGGTGTATCCATGTTCTGGCCGATCATGGTTGGATGCCTATCGGTGGCATTCAAGCCAATGGATGAACATCCCCGCCCGCTCGTCATGGCCATCTTTTTCTCGCGACGGTACCAGGGCTCTTCATCGCTCAACTGGCGGGCGAGTACATAGCGGAAATCGATGCCGGCGCCTTCGGCGATCCCCCTCACCTCTTCCAGCAGGCCGGGCGTCCACCGTTTAATGGCGGGAATGAAATTGGTTTCAGAAAGCAGCTGGGCCAGATATGTTTCCATATCCAGACCGGTGTCGCTGTGCATATTTTGTTCCCAGCGGTCCCGGTGCTCGCGTATCATATCCTTCAGGGTTTCACCGTGCGCGCGACCTCGCTCACGGGGCGACTTACCTTCCAGAACGATAATCGGCAACCCTCTATTTCTTTCGGACATACGGTACCTCTCTTTTTCGTTATAATGTAACTTATTTTCGGCGTCTTCGCTTTCCTTCACAGCCCCTTAGATGCACAACACGTATCATACAGACCCTATAATTGCAACAAAATATTTAGAAATATAACAATTGCAACAAAATTATAATTTTTCTTGACTTTCAACAAGCCCTAACTTATGAATGACTTCAATGATACAACCGTGAATCCTTGAAGGGGTGGGTAAAATGAAACTAAGACGCGGTTGCTGCCGACGATAGGAGGTAAGGATTACCATGAACAATCACAACGTTTCTTTCTGGCCGTTTTATATTCTTGCGGTTTTAATCGGCATCTTCGGGGTGCTGTGGATGG
>JAFDDL010000477.1 GCA_019310865.1 Deltaproteobacteria bacterium
TCATGGACAAGTACCGGGGCAGCGGCACGCTTTTCCTCGGCGGCGTGGAGATGATCTTGGACGACCTGATTGAGTTCATCCGAAGTGATCTCAAGCTATTCGGCCTGGGAATCCTGTGTTTTCTGATCCTGACGCTGGGAATTATCTTTCGCAGACTCCGGTGGATCCTATTGCCCCTGTTATGCTGCGCCGTTTCCGCCGTGGCCATGGTCGGTCTTCTGGGCCTTGCCGGCTGGGAGGTCACGGTGATCTCCGCCAACTTCATCTCCCTGCAATTGATCATCACCATGGCCGTCGCCATCCACCTGGTGGTGCGCTACCGGGAACTTCACCGTCAAGCGCCGGACACCCCCCAGCGAACCCTGGTACTGGAAACGGTCCGCCTCAAGCTGATCCCTTGCCTGTACGCAGCCTTAACCACCATCGCCGGTTTCGGATCGCTGCTGTTTTGCGATATCCTGCCGGTTATCAACTTCGGATGGATGATGACGGCAGGTATTATCGTATCGCTCATCGTGACTTTTCTGCTGTTCCCCGCCGTCCTGGTGAAAATGAAACCTTACCCCCCCCGGGTCCATAAAAACAAGCACAGCAACTTTCTGCCGGCCCTGGCCCGGTTTACGGAAAACAGGGGCGCCCTGATACTGATCATCAGCGGCCTGGGGTTAATTGCCGCGATTGCCGGCATCACGCAGCTGGAAGTGGAAAACGCCTTTATCAACTATTTTAAGGCATCCACCGAGATACACCAGGGCATGCGGATCATCGATCAGAAACTGGGGGGAACCACCCCCCTGGAAGTGATTCTTGATCTGGAAGAAAACAGCGTGACCGAATCCCCGGACTCCCCGGCCGTCTCACCGGACAGCCGGGACGAGTTCGATGCATTCGACGAATTCGACACGGTGGATGACAGAGAACGATACTGGTTTACGATGAAGAAAATTGCGCTGGTGAAAACCATTCATGACTATCTGGAACAGCTGCCCGAAACCGGAAAAATTATCTCCCTGGGCACCGTGGCGGCCATCGGAGAAGCCCTCAACGCCGGCCGGCCCCTGGACAATTTTCAGTTCGCCCTGCTTTACAAGGAAATGCCGGATAAGTACAAGCAAATGCTCATCACGCCCTATGCCTCCCCGGCCCATAATCAGTTGCGGTTCTCCGTCCGGGTGAGGGATTCGGAAAAAACCCTCCAGCGCAACGAACTGTTGAAAAAAATCCGGCGCGACCTCACCGGCCGGTTCGGTTTGGATCCGGAGCAGGTGCATCTCACCGGAGCCCTGGTCCTTTACAACAATATGCTCCGAAGTCTGTTCGATTCACAAATTCTGACCTTCGGAATCGTGCTGGCGGCATTGATGGGGATGTTTCTGGTGCTGTTCCGGTCCGTAACGATTGCGCTCATTGCAATCACGCCGAACCTCCTCTCCGTCGTTATCGTGCTGGGGATAATGGGCTGGTTCAATATCCCCCTGGACATGATGACCATCACCATTGCCGCCGTCAGTGTCGGTATTGCCGTAGACAACACGATACATTACCTCCACCGGTTCCAGGAAGAGATCGACAGGGGATACGGATACACCGATGCGCTTCACCGATGCCACGATACCATCGGCCATGCCATGTACTACACCTCCCTTACCATCATGACCGGGTTTTCCATTCTGGTATTATCCAACTTTATCCCCAGCATCACCTTTGGTCTGCTGACCGGACTGGCCATGCTGATAGCGCTGTTCACCGCCCTGACACTCCTGCCGCAACTGCTCATCGTGTTCAAGCCCTACGGTCGGGAGCAGGAAGCCGGAGGATAGGCAATCTGAAAACTGGTCAATTCAATGCCAGAGGTTCCATGAGCGCCTTTAAAACGTGGAAGGCCCTGAAAACAAGAATTTAACAGGGGATTATCCCTTGACGCTTACCACCGGCGCTCGTATCCAATAGACTTTTAGAAGCCGGCATTCACTGGGATCAAATCAGTGAGAATGGTATAAAAAAAGTGACTCGAAACAGTCATGAACTTGTTCGCCTAGTTATAGATAAAGTTTCCTCCTATCTTTAGGATATACCATATTCAAATACCGTTTCGGTAGGAGCCATGACATTCTCTTTTTTGGCTTCGATGGGAAATCCATTTCTAACACGTAACCTTCAGAATTATCGCGGCGGATGTATCGCCCGCAGCGCAACCGGTAAACAGCACATAGCCGCCACCCAGCATGACCGCCTCTTCAATCCCTTCGATGATCAGCCGCCCGGCTGTTGCTGCCTGGGGATGACCGAAGATGAGCGAGCTGCCGTAATTGTTAAACGTGTTAACGTCTATATTCATTTCCCTGGCCATGTAAACATCATTTGAAGCGAAGGGATTATGGGTCTTGATGACCTTCATCTCATGAACCGTTAAGCCGGCTCTGTCCAGTGCCATCTGAGCGCCCGGCCCGGGGGCCATGGCCATATGGGCTTTTTTAACACGGGTGAACCCAAAGGAAACCACCTGTATTTCAACACCGGAATCGGCACTTAATTCTTGCGCTTTTTCCCTGGATGTCACCACAACGGCACAGTGGCCATCGGCAGGATGCGTCTGTGCACCATGCGTGAGTACACCGTCCGCCAGCACCGGCCGCAACCGTGCCAGCCCTTCGGCCGTGGTTTCCATAATGCCTTCATCGGCGTCAAACGCTATGGTTTTTTTCTTTGACAGTTTGACGTCTAACGGAAACATATATCCTTTTTGAAATGCTCGATCATTAGCCAACGCATCGGTGTACTGCTCATAACGCCGCAAAGAGACTTCATCACATTCTTCACGGGTGACGCCTCCCATTTTCGCCACGTTTTCCGCCGCTTGAATCATGGCCGTTTGCCCCCACGGGTCATAGTTGAAATGATCCATCACCCAGTCTTCGGAAATCACCTGACCGCCGGGCCCCCTGCTGTTTGGCCATACGGTGTGGGGACCGTTGGATAGGCGGTCCGTAAAAAGTGTATACGCATTTTCAAAAAGACCGGTTTCTATTCCCACGGCCGCCTGGTAAATACCGGTAGTGGCGGTCGAGCAGGCCTGACTGATGAGCAATCCGGGGCTGTCCGTCGCACCGAGCAAAGCAGCCGCCCATGGCCCACCGTAAAACAGCTTTGGCTGGCCGACGGTCACACCGAGTATAACGTAATCAAACATCTTCGGATCCCATTGTTTACTGATGATCCAGCGCTTTGAAGTTTCTGCCCCCAAAACGATGGCGTTTTCGTTGGCCAAACTGCCTTGCCATCGGGCAAACGGTGAACTATAGTAGCCTCTGTATGGAATAAACGCTTTTTCTAACATGGAATCTACCTCCTTCGGTTTGATTCTAACAATTTCACTCTGATAATTTATCTCTCACTTGTTGTAAGGCATTCATTATCACTTGCATTAATGATAAACTTCGGTCTAAAAACAGTTAGGAGTGCGGGTAAGAAAATCAATGCCCCTGCAAGGTGAAACAGCGTAACAATGGAAAGCAGCATCCCCATTTCCGCCTGAAATTTAATGGATGAAAAAATCCATGTGGTGACGCTTAAAATAATCGTGAGGGCAGTAAAAGTAATGGCCTTTCCCGTGGTGAGAATGGAAGTAAAAATTGCCGTCGGCAGATCGCCTGCCCGTTTATACTCTTCTTTTACCCTGCTCAGAAAGTAGATTCCGTAGTCAACCCCTACCCCAATGGCAATTGAGGCAACCGGCAGCGTGTTTACATTAAGGCCGATCCTCATAACGGCCATATAGCCGAAGACAAGAAAGTTGGCTAC
>JAFDDL010000478.1 GCA_019310865.1 Deltaproteobacteria bacterium
CAACCGCGAAAAGTATTCCGGCGTGAGGGCCTTGAGTGCCGCGATCCCGGCGGCCACCGTCACCGGATTGGCCGCAAAGGTGCCGGCCTGGTGTACGGGTTCGGTCTGGGTCGTATAGTCGAATCCGGCCATGATCTCTTCCCGGCCGCCAAATCCGCCGACTGCAAGCCCGGCACCGCCGATATACTTGCCGAAGCAGCTGATGTCCCCCTCCACCCCGAAGTACTCCTGGGCGCCTCCCATGGCAAGGCGAAAACTCATAACCTCGTCCATGATCAGGGGCACCCCATAGCGTGTGGTGAGGTCCCGCAGGAACTGCAGGGTATCGTCCCCTTTCATGAACCAGACCCCGTTGAGGAGCAGGCCTGCCAGCTCCGCTTGGTGCTTTTCGAACAACGCTTCCATGGCTTCGCGATCATACACGTTGGTGGCGATCACATCGTTTCCCGAAGCGGCGGTCAATCCTCTGGTGGTTGCAATAACGGCCACCTCCTGCTCCGGGGTACCGCCATGGTAAGACCCGATATGCTTCACGATCTTTTCCTTACCGGTGTACGCCCGGGCCGCCCGGCACCCATACATGACCGCTTCGGTCCCGGAGCAGCAGAAGCGCATCTTGTCAACGGATGCGTATCGCTCGCAGAAAAGCTTTGCCCATTGATGAATACTCTCCGTGGCAGCACCGACACCCAGCAGTTTCATTGAGGATTCCTGAATGGCCGCCACGATCTGGGGCGGTGTATGCCCCAGGAGCGAGGAGGTAAACGCGTTATTGTAATCCACATATTCGTTGCCGTCCACATCGTATACACGACACCCTTCCGCCCTCTCCACGAAAATGGGATAGGGTTTCCAGTAACAGGTCTCCCGGGTCACGCCGCCGGCCACATACTGCTGTGCTTCCTCGAAAACGGCTTTGGAGCGTGTCGTTTTTCCCTGATATTTCTTCTCGATTTTCGTGCGATACTGGGACAATAATTCGTTTTCCATGATGTTTCCCCTTTCAACTGTTCGATTTAAGTTTTATTTTTTAAATCATTTTTGGCATAGAACCTGCCGTGCGTCTTCCTACTAAAGGCGCAGTTACCAAGTTTATTTGTGGATCATCAGCACCACGGAATCCTACGTGGGGGAACACATGATTTTCGGCATTTTGTATTTTTTCTCTAACTTGGCTCTGCTCCCGGTTCAAACCAGATCGGCGAGGACCAGGCACGTTCCCGTATGGTTGATGGGAAATCATCCCGTGGCGGCAGGCCCAGACGGATGGCATCATAGGTCGACCAGCGGCAGGTGGGATTTTCCAGGACCCGGACATAGTAAAATGACGCCAGTCGGGGATTGAAATTCACATCTTCCCACAGAACCATCAGTTCCGTATCCCCCTTATCGGCTGATATCTCGCAGGTTTCCACATCGACCCAGGCGCCATTATCGGGGCAGCGACCGGTTGCAGCGTCCGGGGTCAGGTCGTCTGAACAGGCAATATCAAACACCTCCTCTTTGGTTTCACCATCTTCAATCCAGCCTTTAACCATTTGAATACGTTGCAGGTTCGCCGTGTCAGGACCCTTGGCGGCCCAGACGAGGAATTTCGGATTTCCCCCGTAAGGGTTCGGTCTCAGAACCCCACCCATGGGAACACCTTTTTCATACGCGGCCGCTATCATATCCTTCCCGCCCAGCATCGCTTCGTTAAAATCCCAGCCGCTGAAAAACCGCAGCCGGATCCGCGTACCGCTGGTTGCAAAGGTTTCCCGGTTTTTCATGCCGTCAAAAAGTGCATCCCGGGTATTCTCCACTGCCCAAATCGCCGCCAACCCCCCCGGGCTATGGGTCATGGGCAGCCTGACACCAATCTTTTTTCCGGCTCTCCTTTTTTGGGCCGGAGAATCTTTAAACCCGGACTTTCCCCGGTAATCCCATTCCTCGGTATCGCCGGAATTTCCATTATGGTAATCGGTACTGCCAATGAAACCGAAGCGTAGCGGATTGAATCCCAGCTCCTTTTCCAGCGTCAATCCGAACTTCAAGCCTTCCCGTGCAAACGAACCACTGCTGGCGCATTGAGCCAGTTCTCCATCTTCACAGGGCTGAAGAAACTGCTCGAAGGCGCACTCTTCATCCACCGCACCGACACCGAGTGCACATTCGGAAGCGCCTTTGACCTGATAAATCTCAGCCAGAGGTTCCGATCTCCGACGCAAGGCCCAATCCGCCTCCGTATAGGGATCGCCGTCGATGGTTTCCCGGGCGTACCCCAATCCCCACATCTTGTTCATGTTGTGTGGAATCGTCAGGAATTCACAATCTCCGGTGCATGTCTCTTCCAGTGACCGCCACAGATCCAGTGTCGTACGGGCATCAAAAGCCGAAACCGCCGACTCCGGTACGGTCTGATTGCGGAAGATTACATTCCGATGAAAATTTCCACTTTTGGGAAGTAGGGGCGAATACTCATACGCGTTGAATGTCGTGAATACGCCGGGTTGATTATATTTATCCGCGGCTTTTTGGATCCTGGCCCAGGTGGATTTCCCATGCTCAAAACAAAAGCGACCATCTTCACAGCAAAGTGTGGGCGGTCGTTTCAGTGGACGGTTCAGGGCCGATTTTCTCAATTCCATAAAGAAAGGGATGGAGGGAGTATCGAATTTACTGCAGAATTCTCTCTGCTCATCTGTAATGTTTTCATCCGCGCACCCTTCAAACAAACCGAAACTCTCGGCATGGTCCGTCATCGCAACGAAGTCCAGTGGCTCGGTTAATTGCATCACCTCCCCTGCGACATTCTCGAATTTTTCACCTTGCGCAAACCGATAGGCCTCTTCAAGCCCCAGGCGATTTCCAGCCAGGTAGCTGTCAAAAGAAAGAGAGGTATGAACATGCGTGTCGCCAAAATAAGCATTTTTCAGGGGATTCGGCTTCTGGATCGTTCGCCGGCGTTGCTTCGGCATTTTAATTGCACCTTCGTTCTGGGCTGCCGAGGCTTTTTTCAGTTTCTGAAGCAGTTCGGGTGTCAGACGTGATTCCTGGATTCGTTTGTTAATCTTGTAATATTTATACCCTCCCACACCGATTCCCAACAGGACTGTCATTCCAAGTCCCCACACAATCCATTTTTTCATTTTTCAATCTCCCATAATCAAGCAGACGCTTTTCTCTTTCTGTTTTGAAAATTACCCCGGCAGACATCCATCCATACGTTTTTGATACCTAATCTTTACAGTAAACCACCTGTCTTGTCATCCTCCAAAAGTTTATTTTATGGGAGTAGGACAAGAAATGTCGATTTACAGATCTGAGTGAGCCATGCTACTCGGAGTGGTGAACGGTGACCGCCCCAGTCATTCGAATGTAAAATAAACCGTAAAAGACGACTTTTAGGCACTGAAGGGTCACGAGTTTATTGTTATTTCTGTTATCCATATGGAACGCTGTGACCCATCTTACAAAACTTTTTGGCGGTGAGCGCCATGAAACGTTTCGTTGAAAAGCATCAACGAAGGGAGCGTGTGATGAATACATATAATATTGCAATCATTCCCGGCGACGGCGTCGGAAGGGAAGTGGCTGCTGAGGCCGTGAAAATTTTAACCACCGTTTCAGACAAGCACGGCTTCGGTGTAAAAACCGAGGATTTCGACTGGGGGTGTGACTTCTACTTAAAAACCGGCGAAATGATGCCGAAGGATGCGCTTTCGACCCTGAAAGACTTTGACGCCATTTTCCTCGGTTGCATCGGTGACGCCAACAAGGTGCCGGATCATATCTCGCTGGAGATGCTGCTG
>JAFDDL010000479.1 GCA_019310865.1 Deltaproteobacteria bacterium
AGTTTGAGCTCAGGGACCAGGCCGGGCGGTAATGAATGCGGTCTGTCCGCCATGACGAATAGAAAAAAAAGGCACCGTGAAATGTTATTACCGAATATCGTAGAATATTTTTCCTCAACCATGCCGGAGGCGGATGCAAAATTCCGCGCTGCATGCCGTAAGATGGGAGGGGAGGCGACCTCCCATCGGCATCCACTGACCGGCCCGGCGGGTGAAATCCTTCAGACCGGCGAGTTTCTCCATGGTCCGAACGATGCGGAAAAAGCCATCCTGTTCGCTTCCGGCATGCACGGCATCGAGGGATATGCGGGCGCCGGGTTCCAGGTCGGTGTAATGGAAAGTGGTGCCTTGAATGATGTGCCGGATGATGTGGCGGTGCTGTTCGTTCATATGATGAACCCCTGGGGGTGTGCCTGGGATCGGCGCGAAGATGAGAATAATGTCGATGTCGCTCGCAACTTTATTTACGGAGACACGCCCGCGCCGCCTAACCCGGACTATGATGCGCTCAATGCCTTTCTCAACCCGACGGAATGGACGGGTCACGTTAAGGAGCGGGCCGATTCAGGTCTTGCTGCCTATGTAGAGCAGCACGGTTCAGATCGAGTGGCTTGGGCTATACGCAACGGACAGCACAAATATCCCAAGGGCATGACGTTTCATGGCACCGAACCGAGCTGGGCCCGACGCACCACCGAAGCGATCGTCAAGCGCAGTCTCGGCGGTGCGAAAAAGATCCTTATTGTGGATCTTCATACCGGTGTGGGCGGATATGGTGAAGTGACCGTGATGAGCTATGCCGATGCGGCATCGGAAAAAGGGCGTAGATTAAACAATTGGTACGGGGATAATGTCTATATCGCCGGCAATGACCCGAAGGTGCCGAGGCACGATAAAATGACATTGGATGCCCTGAACAGCGTAGTACCGAATGCTGAGATTTTTTCGTTCGCCATCGAGTGGGGTGCCGAGCCCCTCGTTGAAGAAGATTTCGAAATATTTCGTCACCTGAATTATCTGCAGAATTATGGGGATCTCTCCTCAGAGGAGGCGATAGCGCCAAGGCGACGTTCGCGCGCCTGTTTCTACGGTGAAACAGATGAGTGGCGAGAGAAAGCCTGGAAAAATGGGTTTGAGTTTTTTAATCAGACGCTTGCCGCCGCACCTGACTGGCTGGATATATAGGTAACGGGTCATCCGTGCCGGATAAGGCAAGGGGAACGGTCCAAATTGTTAGGAAAGCAAATTCGATATGAGTAAATCTGAGCTTCAATCAGATCCGACATCAACATCATCGGTAACACAAGAAAAAGTATCCCGGTTCGGCGAATACCGGGGTTACTCGGATGCCCATTTTGACGGCTTCTTGCGTGAAGCGGTACATGTCACCGTTAGAGATGGCGTTCGTATCGCCATGGATATTTATCGTCCCACTTGTGGCGGGGTGGTTGCGAGCGAACCGCTGCCCGTGGCCATGTCCGTCACTCGTTACTGGCGCGCGAGAAAGTTGTCCGACGGCAGTATTGACAGTCCTGTGGCAGTCATCGCCCCGGGCGAGAACAGCGGTGCGTTGATCAATCCGTCTGCATACCGTTCCGAACTTCTTGGGAAAGATCGTAATTCGGAGCTACTGAGCCACGGGTATACCCTTGTCTATATGGATTCTCGCGGCACGGGAGCCTCTTTCGGAACACAAGACCCATCTTTTCAGAAAGAGGTCGATGATATAAGCGATGTCATGGACTGGCTCGTCGCGCAACCCTGGGCCCGGAGCAAGATCGGTATGTTTGGCGGATCCTGGCTCGGACTCATTCAACTCATCGCGGCAACGGGAAAGCCGAAGCCGCTGGCTGCGATATTTCCGTCCGTGCCGAACTTTATGGATGTATACAGGATATTTTGGAATCGTGGCGTCTACGCCAAAGGGTCTGCAGTCACGATACGACAATTGCTCGTCGGTCTGAGCGACGAGGAGAATCAAGGCGCTGCGGTTAAAAAGGTCGAAAATGAGGCAGCCGTTGCCGCAGGTGTGGACAATGATTTAGACGGCGCTCTGCTCAGGGCTGCACGTGAACAGCATGGCGATGCGAGCTTTTCCTTCTATTTTGATGCGGTTTCGCAGCATCCGGTTGTGGCGGAGGTTATCCGTGAGCTTGACTTGAACAGCATGGATGAGATTTTCAATACCTTGATGCACGCCGATACGCTTGACCAGGCCTTGGCGAACCGTCCGGACTTGAGAGAAAAATTGATGTCGGCACAATGGCCTGCCGATGCCCCGAACGCCCCGCCGGCATCTATTGCAACAGATCTTGTGGATGCGGTCAAGGCTTCCGGTATTCCGGTCTACCTTTATCACGGGTGGCAGGATCCAGGGCCGAGCGAAGGGCTGTTATATCATTATAACGGTGTTTGCTCCCGAACGACGATCGGCCCCTGGTCACACGCGCCGGGCAAACCGAATGATCCCCGTGAGGATGCCCACATGAGAACACAGGCAGTCGAGATCCGGCGCTGGTTCGATCACTGGTTGTTGGGGATGGACAACGGGGTGGAAAAAGAAGACCCGATCACCTATGCCGTCATGCAGGACAAAGCGAACTGGGAGTGGCGCACGTCGGAATCATTTCCTCCCGAAACATCTCAAGTCAAGAAATTTTTCTTTTCGGCCGGGCCATCCACGAGCATCGGCTCCGTCAATGACGGCCTGCTGATGACAAGCCCGCCGACAGAGACAAAAGCTTCCGATTCATACCGGGTCGACTATTCAACCAGATCCGGCGGCCCCACCCGCCACCATCATGCCGCGGGCGGCGGGCCGATCGCTTATCCCGACTTTGCGCCAAACGATGCGAAAGGCTTGACCTATACCACGTCGCTGTTGGCGGAAGATCTTGTCATCGCGGGCTTCCCCGTGATCCGTCTGTATGCCTCGGCAAGCGTGAGCGACTTGAACATCGTCGTCTATCTTGAGGATATCGACGCAAACGGCTATTCCACCATGGTGACGCAAGGCGCGATCCGCACGTCGCATCGCACCCCGCGGTTACCGTTATATGACACGGGGGGGATTCCCTGGACAAGTTCCCTTGCCGAAGACATCTCAGCCGCAGCTCCCCTTACGGAAGGCCCGGTAGAGATATGCTTCGCGCTGGAACCGGTTGCCCAGCGCTTCCCCAAAGGGCATCGGATGCGCATCACCATTGTGGGGGCGGACGAAGATCTCTACTGGACGATACCGCTGGACCCGCGCCCGGAAATCAATATGTATCGCGACATGTTACGCCCTTCTCATATAGAACTTAATGTGTTGTCCAGCTGATCAAAGTTACGTTTTTAAAGGAATATTTTATGACTACGCTGAAGGCAACGCATGATTCAGATTCATTTCACAATCCCGAAACTTCAACAGAAGATATTCAGATAGAAAAAAACCTCAGATATTATCTTGGCTTAACCTGTCTGTGGTTGAGTATTGCATTCGCGCAGACGCCTTACATCGTGCCCTTCTTTGATATCAGCGCTGCTCGGATGGCAACCTTTATTACAATAGGTATTGTGGCCGCTAATGTGTTTGGTATCTCAGCTATGTTTATTCTTGGAAAGAAATTTTATAAGGCAATGCTTAAATTGATATGGAAAAAGATAAGGAGTGCGATTACTTTCCGGCGACACAAATAACCATTCCATCCAAGTAATATTAATAGAAAACAGTTCATAGAAAGGTGGAAAAATGATTAATCAATTTAATTCTAACGGAATATCGATCTCTTATGAGACAAAAGG